>JAFUWM010000267.1 GCA_017483425.1 Lachnospiraceae bacterium
ACCGCATGCTTCTTTTAGCGGATATTCCTATTTATCCACATAAATATGCCATCCCTTATCAATTGGAATTGAGAACAGGATCGTGTCTTTATCAGTGTTATAAGTACCCTCCAGGTATGAAGACGTTTTTTTGTATATAAGGGTTTTATCATCCCGTACTTCATTGCTCCAATTGATCAGATTATTATAATCAATGACAGCGAAGCAGCCTTCATCAACCGTAACCGGATCTTCGTTATTCGATCTGAGATCCACATGTGCAATTTCTCCCGGAGTCCTCTCCTGCAGATCAACCGTCGCCCAGTCATATGTTTTGAAATAATCCGTCCATTCGTAGCCGTCAAGATATAATGTGACATCCTGCAGGTCGGGGGCGGTAAAAAAGCAATATAAGACTCCCTTGTTTTCTATGTGAATATCAAAGCTTACACTTCCGTCATCATTATCATATCTTGAAGCCTTTTGCAGATATAAAACATTCTGAGTATTTCCTGTTATGGCATCCGCTAATTTATTTTGATTATCAAACGGATCATCCGTAAGATCTACATTAAATATGCTTTTATTCGCCGCAGATACTAAAGGCAGGGCATATGTATTATTGTAGATAAAGCATTCGCCCTCTTTATCAGCATATACCTGATCATAGGGCTTTCCCGTGCTGTCAAAAGGAGACATGGTATATCTTATTCCCAGCAGGGAATCCGCCAGAGCTGTATTTATTCCGGTATACATCGCCCAGTTTCCATTATCCCTGAATCCCAGCTTTCCTAAAAATTCTATAGTGGATTTTTTTTCACTTGATGAGAAATGGGACAGTCCGGCATAATCAAACATCATTGCGTCATTATTGGTTCTCCGGAACATCTTTTCTGTCCGGTAAAGATCAGTGTCTCCCTGGTCTTTTACATGGGCAACGGCATTGCCTATCATGGCAAGCGGCTCCTGATACTCGTCAACAGTGGTAAAATAAAAATGAGACAACGAATAGCCTGCGTTAAATACAAGGTCTGCCATTGTTACAATGCATAACAGCAATACCCTGTTTTTTACCGGAAAGCTCAGTAATATCATTAACAGGATAAGTATGACTGCAGAAACAGACACCGACAGAAAGCTTAAAGTATCTATACCTTTTATTATTCCATATGCGGAATAAAGAATAAAGATCCCTGATATCACCACAATGAATTTCTTTGGTAAAACAACAGAAAAATCCGTATATTCATATGCTGTCACTATACAAAAGAAAACTACGGTAAACGCCTGCCTGTAAGGAAATCCTATCGGCTGGTTTAATCCATGCCATACGACGTTGAGCGTATTAATAAAAAAATCCACCCAAAAGAATAAAAGCAAAAATCCGGTACTGATACGGAATCTCCTGTCTGAATCTTTATTAAACAACAGGACGATAAGAAGCAGGGATATTATGATACCACAATAAATATTCGGCATACCCGCTCCGAAATCTCCCGCAAAGCTGCCGGAGTACAATTTTGAGAAATATGCCAGAGGGGGAAATGTGAGATACAGGCCTATGGAAAAATTATTTTTTTCACCCGACAGCGACATTACCGCCGGTATCAGTGTGAAGCATGAAAGACAAACCGCTGTTAATGAATTGACAGCGAATCTAAAAAAAATCCTGATGTGCTCCGTTCCTTTATGTAAACCGAAAAGATAATAGATAATATAGATAAAAAGAAACAGACAGATCATATAGCCCGTATAATAATTATTTATCACGGTAAAAGCCAAAAGCAGAATATATCCGATATTAAAGAAGTCCCTGCTTTCGGTCAGTCTCCTTAAAAACAGGAATATAAGCGGCAGAAGTATGATATTTGTATAATAATAGAGCAGCTCGTTATATACTATGATATACGCCGAGAGTCCGTAACAAAGAGCAAATAATAAAGCTCCTTCCTTATCCTTCCTTAATTGTCTCAATGAAAAACACATCGATAATGATGCAAGACCGGGGACGAGGGCAATTATCAACTCTATTCCTGCAAACAGATATTTTCTTGGAAACGGAAGCGTCAGCAGATTTAGAGGAGAGAATAAATAATACGCCGCGAATCCCGCCATTTCTCCTCCCATGTTTTTTGACATGGAATAAGTAAAATCATTATTTCCAAAGAAGATGGTTTTGTAATATGAGAGATAGTCCACCAGCTGATAGGTAGTATCACCTGTCATTATCGTGTCTTCCCCAAAGGGATAAATCCCAAGAATAGCAAAAACGGCGATCATTACGATCACCGGTATAATAAAAGACAGTATATAACACTTCCTGCTGCTGAAAATTTTCATAGTAACGGAGAAGGAGGGATTTGAACCCTCGCGCCGGTCTCCCGACCTACACCCTTAGCAGGGGCGCCTCTTCAGCCTCTTGAGTACTTCTCCTCGCCTGAATATCAAACCCTTGTCAAGTTAAACAAGCACCAACCATTATAATGAAAAAACATCTATATTGTCAATATTATTCGCTTTATTATAAAGATCACCTCCAAAGATATCGAGGACGACTATTGCGGGAAATTTTTTTATTATCAGCCGACGTATGGCCTCTGTACCAAGATCTTCATAAGCGATCACTTCAGAATAGCTGATGCACTTTGAAAGCAGTGCTCCCACGCCGCCGATCGCTGCCAGATAAATAGCTTTATTTCTTACAACCGCTTCTTTTACCTCGTCGGTTCTCTTTCCCTTTCCTATCATACCGAGAAGACCCATATCCAGAAGTCTCGGCGTATATTTATCCATACGGCTTGCAGTAGTAGGTCCTGCCGATCCTATCACATTTCCCGGTCTTGCAGGCGACGGTCCCATATAATATATGATCTGCCCTTTGATATCAAACGGAAGCTCCTTCCCGCTATCCAACGCTTCAGACATACGTTTATGAGCAGCGTCTCTTGCGGTATATATTTCTCCCGAAAGATATACCATATCTCCGATCACCAGTTCTTCTATCTCATCTTTCAGATCACATACATCTATATATAGTTCCTTCATAACGTAACTCCGTCAAGTTATCCACTACATGTTGATAAAAATGTTAATAAGTTTAAATAACTTTTGTTATGTGCCTGTTCACATGGCAGCATATGTTTACGGCGACCGGAAGTCCTGCTATATGGGTAGGATAGGTATTGATGTTTACGGACATAGCAGTGACCTTTCCTCCAAGTCCGGCAGGACCTATACCCAGAGAATTGATCTTATCAAGCATTTCTTCCTCTAAAGCTTTGACCCATTCTATGTCAGAATGAATTCCTGCTTCCCGGGTTAAAGCTTCCTTTGCCATTATCGCGCATTTTTCAAAATCCCCTCCGATACCTACTCCGACTATCATGGGCGGACAGGCATTGGGGCCCGCGTCAGATACAGTCTTTATTATTGCCTTTTTTACTCCCTCTATACCCTGCGCCGGCTTAAGCATATAGAGCTTGCTCATATTCTCTGAACCAAAGCCTTTGGGAGCAAGAGTTATCTTTATATCAGATCCCGGTACGATCTTTTCATGAATGATTGCGGGCGTATTATCTTTTGTGTTCTCCCTGATAACAGGGTCTGAAACCACGGATTTTCTCAGATAGCCCTCAGTATACCCTTTTCTCACTCCTTCATTTACTGCATCTGTCAGATCACCTCCGACCAGATGAACATCCTGTCCTATCTCAAGAAAAACCACCGCCATCCCCGTATCCTGACAGACAGGTATCATTTCTTCTTCGGCAATCTCCAGATTTTTCTTTAATTGAGAAAGAACCTGCCTCCCTAAGACAGATTCCTCCTTCTCCGTCGCCTGATCAAGTAAATTCACCATATCCCGCGACAGCCTGTGATTCACTTCGATACACATCCCGGAAATATTATTCGTAATATCTGCTACATTAATTTCTCTCATTACGGTACCAGCTTCTCTTTCCCTCCCATATACGGCCTCAAAACCTCCGGTATCGTAACCGAACCATCCGCTTGCAGATGATTTTCAAGAAAAGCAATAAGCATTCTTGGAGGCGCCACTACGGTATTATTCAAAGTATGTGCCAGATAATTTCCGTTTTCTCCCTTTATGCGGATATGAAGTCTCCTCGCCTGAGCATCTCCAAGATTTGAGCAGCTTCCGACTTCAAAATATTTTTTCTGTCTCGGACTCCACGCTTCCACATCACAGGATTTAACTTTAAGATCGGCAAGATCACCCGAGCAGCATTCCAGTGTACGCACAGGAATATCCATTGATCTGAAAAGATCTACCGTATTCTGCCAAAGTTTGTCATACCACATTTTTGAATCCTCCGGCTTGCATACAACGATCATCTCCTGTTTTTCAAACTGATGGATACGGTAAACTCCCCTCTCTTCTACGCCATGGGCTCCTTTTTCCTTTCTGAAGCAGGGGGAATAAGAAGTAAGAGTCAGTGGCAGTTCACTCTCCTGTATCTGCTGGTCTATGAATCTTCCTATCATGGAATGTTCAGAGGTACCTATAAGATAAAGATCTTCACCCTCTATTTTGTACATCATGGCTTCCATTTCAGGAAAGCTCATGACACCCTGTACTACATTTCCATGGATCATGAAAGGAGGAACCACATAAGTAAAGCCCCTGTCTATCATAAAATCTCTGGCATATGCGATAACGGCGGAATGGAGTCTTGCTATATCTCCCATCAGATAATAAAATCCGTTCCCGGCAACCCGTCTTGCAGCGTCAAGATCGATTCCCTTAAAGCTCTCCATTATATCCGTATGATACGGTATCTCATAATCAGGAACTACAGGATCACCGTATTTTTGTATTTCTACATTTTCCGAATCGTCTTTTCCTATCGGCACGCTTTCATCAATTATCTGGGGGATCACATACATTATCTCCTGCAGTCTCTCTGCAGCTTCATTTTGTTTTTTATCAAGCTCCGCTATCTTGTCCCCGTGATCTTTGACCTGTTTTTTTACTTCCTCGGCTTCTTCCTTTTTTCCCTGAGACATCAAGGCTCCGATCTGCTTGGAGATTTTATTTCTCTCCGCTTTGAGATCGTCAGCCTCCTGCTGATATGCCCTTCTGTCCTCATCCAGCTTTATCGCTTCATCCACAAGGGGAAGCTTTTCATCCTGAAATTTTTTCTTTATATTTTCCTTTACTATGTCGGGATTTTCCCTGACAAACCTGATATCAAGCATCTTCTCCGTCTCCTTTATCTTCTTCGATTTCGTATAACTCAACCTCTACATCGGGATCATCATCTGATAAGGCATTATCCTCTCCTTCGATCTTGTCCCTGACCTTGGCGATCTTTACTATCTTTGAATCACCGTCAAGGTTCATTATCTTCACGCCCTGTGTTATGCGTCCGATAGTAGATACATCATTTGCCCTTATCTGTATAATTATTCCCTTGTCTGTTATAAGCATGACCTCATGCTCATCATTTACAGACTTGACGCCTATAACATAACCTGTACGGTCCGTGATCTTATAGCACTTTAATCCCTTGCCGCCACGCCTTTGCAGCGTAAATTCGGAAATATCGGTTCTCTTGCCCATTCCGTTCTCGGTTACAATGAGCAAAGAATCTCCCTGGGTCTTAAGCTGCATACCGACTATCTCATCACCGTCGTCAAGATTCATTCCTATGACACCCATGGAAGTACGTCCGGTAGGTCTTACATCCGTATCCTTGAAATGTATGCACATACCATATTTCGTGATAAGAAATTCCTCTTCCGAATCGGTTGTCTGTTTTACTTCTATGAGCTCATCACCGTCTTTTAAGTTAATGGCATTCAGTCCGGTCTTTCTGATATTTCTGTATTCATACAGCCTTGTCTTCTTGATGATGCCCGTCTTTGTTACCATGAAAAGATATTTGTCATCATCTATCTCATTTATCGGGATAGTTGCGGTTATCTTTTCTTCAGGCTGAAGCTGCAGGAGATTTACTATTGCTATACCTCTCGCGTTTCTTGAAGATTCCGGTATCTCATAAGCCTTAAGTGAATATGCTCTTCCCTTATTTGTAAAGAACATCACATAGCTGTGCGTAGTGCACATTAAAAGATCCTCAATATAGTCATCCTGTATCGTGGTTATTCCCTTAATACCTTTGCCTCCGCGATGCTGCGCGGCAAAATTATCTACGGACATCCTCTTGATATACCCCAGAGATGTCATAGCGAGAACGGTATTTTCCTGAGGTACGAGATCCTCTATAGAAATGTCAGAATAATCAATGCCTATACTCGTCCTTCTGTCATTTCCGAATTTATCGGAGATAACCGTTATCTCTTCCTTTATCACGCCGAGAAGCTTTTTAGGATCGGCAAGGATTGACTTAAACTCTTCTATCTGCTTTTGAAGCTCTGTATATTCATCTTCTATTTTCTGTCTTTCAAGAGCGGCAAGAGCGCGAAGCCTCATGTCAACTATAGCCTGAGCCTGTCCGTCATCTATCTCAAGAAATTCTATAAGACTTTCCTTTGCCTCCGCTACAGTCTTGCTTGCCCTTATCCTTGCTATCACTTCATCTATGACATCAAGCGCTTTTAATAATCCCTGTAAAATATGAGCCCTTGCTTCTGCCTTATCAAGATCATATTTTATGCGCCTTGTGACCACATCAACCTGATGCTCAAGATAATGATCAAGAACTTCAAGCAGATTCATGACCTTTGGCTGATTATCTATGAGCGCGAGCATTATCACGCCAAAAGTATCCTGCATCTGTGTATGCTTATATAAAAGATTCAATACAACATTTGCATTGGCATCCTTACGGAGTTCGATCACAACCCTCATGCCTTCCCTGTTGGTCTCATCTCTTATAGCAGTAATCCCGTCTATCTTTTTATCTTTAACAAGATCCGCCATATTCTTAATAAGATTTGCCTTATTTACCATATATGGCAGTTCCGTAACTATTATCTGGCTTTTACCATTTGGAAGTG
>JAFUWM010000268.1 GCA_017483425.1 Lachnospiraceae bacterium
AGTGGGAGAGATACCCTACAATGCGGAGTCAATGAATGTGGCAGTTGACAGCTCCTATGTTACAAAGAGGACGGCAAACAATTCCCTGAAGAACGCGGAGGATGCAGTAGAACAGAGTGAAGATGCGCTGGATGACTACAAGGATGCCAGGGATGCGGCGAGATCTGCGAGGGATACAGCGGAGCAGGCTTTCAAGGCAACGGATCCCTCATCTCCGGATTATGAAAGCAAGAAAGCAGCTTATGAAAGCGCACAGGAGGTGTATGAGGCGGCGAAAAGCAGGGTCGAGTCCGCGGAGTACTCGCTGGACAGCGCAAAAAGATCTGCTGATAACGCCGAGATGCAGTACGAGCTAAGCAGAGAAAACTATAATCTTTCCCAGATGCAGCGGGATAACTATAATACATACACGGTACCGACGACTCTGTACGGCGCGTATGCGTCAGCTGTTGGCGCAGACGCCTCAGATATCTCTGCGGATAATTCAATAACGTCATCTGCGGCTACGGTGAAATCCGCGCAGGCAGGTCTTGATTCCGCAAAGCTTAACCTTGAACACACTAATGTAAAGGCTCCTGTAAGCGGTACCGTAACAGCCATAAACGTAACGCTTCACAATATGGCAACACAGACCACTCCTGCCTATACCATACAAAGTGATGAGCCAAATAAGATAGTATTCTACGCGGCTGAGGAGACGGCAAAGAATATAAGACCCGGATCTGACGCGGTCGTTACGAAAAACGGAGTGGATTATAATGCAAGGATAATCACCGTATACGATACGATAGACGCATCAACCGGACTTTTTAAGATAGAAGCAAGCGTTACGGGAAATGCTTCGGATCTGATCTCGGGCTCCAGCGTATCTGTGAAGACCGTAACAAGAAGATCGGATAATGCGTTATCCGTACCGATAGATTCTGTCTACTATGACGGGGACCAGGCATTTGTATATGTGGCTGAGGGGGATTTGGCGAAAAAGGTGGATGTAGTCACCGGACTTACCGATGAGACGAGCATCGAGATACTGGAAGGCTTAAGCTCAGATGACAAGGTCATAGTCACCTGGTCCGGAAGCTTAAGGGACGGCACTCTCATAAATGCCACAGATGTAAGCAAAGCGTCATCTGGAGGCGCTCCGAATACAGGGGAGACTCCGGCAAAGCTCTCCGCCGGAGCCGGAGATGAAGAATGAATGGCTTCATAAAAGGAGTACTGAATAAACCCGTTACTGTTGTTGTGACGATAATAGCCCTTGCGGTCTTTTTCGTCACGGCTATTTCTTCTATAACGCTAAAGCTAATGCCAGATATGTCAATACCTGTCATGGCAGTCTATACTGTTTACCCGGGAGCTTCTCCCGAGGAGGTGGATGAGCTCGTATCGGATAAGATAAGCAGCGCCTGTGAGACGCTCTCGGGCTTAAAGCTTGTAAGCTGCCGATCCAGTGAAAATCTCTCCCTCGTAATACTTCAATATGAATACGGCAAGGACATGGACAAAGCCTATAATGATGTAAAGGTTGCCGTTGAAGCCAAAAAGAGTGAACTTCCGGATGAAGTAAAGGATCCTACGATCCTTGAGATAGATACAAACGCTATAGACGATATAACACTGTCTGTCACCGGGGTAACGGATAACGTTGATGTACTGTCAGAGGTAAATGACTATGTTGAGCCGGAGCTTAGAAAGGTGAGTACTCTGGCACAGGTAAATATAAGCGGCGGGGACGAAAAATATATAAGGGTACAGGTGATACCTGAATATCTGACACAGTACGGATTGGATCTGACGGGAATAGCCTCTGCCATAGGGGCTGCAAATTTCTCCATGCCTGCAGGTAATGCCGACTATGGCGATCAGTCGATTGCTCTGTCGGCAGAGGTTAAGTACGACACCGTTCCGGAGATCGAGCAGATACCGATCACTACCTCCAGAGGTCAGACGATACATCTGAATGATATAGCTACAGTACAGTATGCCATATCCGACAAGTCATCTCTTTCAAGATATATGGGGAGAGATAATGTGAGTGTAGGACTCAGAAGAAGGCAGTCTGCTTCCTCGGTCACGCTTTCAAGGCAGGTACGCCCTGTGCTTGATGATCTCAGGGCAAAACATCCTGAGCTTAATATAGAAATCGTTGAGGATATGGCTGACACGATAACGGATACACTTAAGGGTGTCGCAAAAACTGTCGTGGAGGCAGTACTGCTAGCGATGGTCATTATATTTATATTCTTCGGAGATATCAAAGGCTCTCTGATAGTCGGTTCGACTATGCCCGTTTCAATAATGGCGACCGTAATATGCATGTATTATGCCGGCTTTGCGCTGGATATCATCACTATGGGAGCTTTGATCATAGCCGTCGGCATGATGACCGATAACGCGGTCGTCGTCATTGAGATGTGCTTCAGGGAGCATCAGGCTGGACTGTCTTTCAAGGATGCGGCGTATGAAGGAACCACCATTGTAGGTAATGCGGTAGTGGGATCGACTCTTACAACCGTTGTTGTCTATGTGCCTCTTGCCTTGATGGAGGGCTTGTCCGGACAGATGTTCAAGCCTTTGGGAGCTACTATAATCTTTGCGCTGCTGGCATCACTTATCTCGGCTCTGACATTGATACCTCTTTGCTTTGCGGTCTACAAGCCGGTGGAGAAAAGAGAGATAATAACAAACCGGATTCTCCGCAAGGTTATAAAGGTGTACAGAAAGATACTCCGTTTTGCTCTTAAATGGAAGAAGAGCATATTCTTTGTGGCTGTAATAGTCCTTGTCATAACGGTGTTTCTCGCCCAGTTCCTCAAGACAGAGCTTTTCTCCGGAACCGATGAGGGTATAGTGCAGGTATCCGTAAACTTCAGACCTAACCTTAACTTGGAGACTATGGACGGCACGGTAAGGCAGGTGGAGGATTTTGTCGCATCCTCCGAAGTGATAGAGAATTATTCTACTACTATTGACAAGACGGGGGCGACGGCCACTATCAGCGCATATAAGCTTGATGATACAGGCATGAGTACTCAGGATATAGTTGATGACTGGAATCTGAAGCTTAATAACTTCTCTGCAATGTGCGAGATCAAGGTATCGGCGGGGTCCACCATGGGAACCGGTCAGTTGTCCGCCGTGAATACACAGGAGTATGACATAACCAGTGCTGATATTGATAAGCTTAAGGCAACCTCAAAGCAGATCATGGATATAATGGAGGATACGGACGGAGTGCTTTATGCCTCGTCCAATTTCTCTGACACCGGCTCCAAGGCAATGGTTGAGATTGATCCTGTGATGGCTATCGCAAAGGGCTTTTCCGCCCAGCAGCTTGCAGGGCTTGTATATAATAATATGTCCGGCAAGAAAGCGACTGACGTAACGATAGATAATATCAAATATGAGGTCACGGTCAAATATCCGGAGGATTTTTACAGGAATATCAGTGATGTACAGGCAATGACATTTACAAACGCCCAGGGTGTCACAGTGCCATTGAGCGAAGTAGGCACGGTGAGATTTACTTCTGCGCCCCAGACTATGGTAAGGCAGGACGGCCTCTATGTTGACCAGATCGTTGCGACTATGACGGCGGATACTCATGATGAGGTTGTCGCAAAGCTTCAGGAGAGGCTCGATGAATATAAGATGGATGAGGATGTGAGATATCTCGACGACACGGTAAGCCGTATGATGACAGAGGAATTCTCAGCTTTGGGACAGGCCATATTCATAGCGATATTCCTTGTATTCTTTGTTATGACCGTGCAGTTTGAATCCATAGCGGATTCTCTCCTTATAATGATGTGCCTGCCGTTTGCGGGAGTCGGATCTATTCTTTTCCTGCTTCTTGCTGATATAAAGATATCAATGGTCTCGCTTATGGGTGTGCTGATGCTCTCGGGTATCGTCGTTAATAACGGAATAATATTAATTGACATGGCGATACAGAACCAGCGGGCAGGCATGAATACAGTGGATGCGCTAATGGATGCCGGAACAGGAAGACTGCGCCCCATCCTCATGACAACGCTCACAACTGTCATAGCGATGATCCCCGTGGCATTTGGATGGTCCGAGGACACGGCGAGCATGCAGGGCATGGCGGGCGTCATAGTAGGAGGGCTTTCCGTATCAATGGTTCTGACGCTGGTGCTGCTTCCGACCTTTTATCTGCTGCTTGACAGGGCAAGGGCAAAGATC
>JAFUWM010000023.1 GCA_017483425.1 Lachnospiraceae bacterium
AGCGGCTCCGGCGGCATCAGGGACAACGCCCTCGGCCTCTGATTATTTCCTGGTATATGGTATAGACCAGTCAGGAAATATGGGTTTTTATTTATATGATTCTGTTGGGCAGACATATCAGAGATACGTGGATCTGGGAGCAGGCATGGCATCAGAGCTTGAGGACGCGAAAAAGAGCGCGAGGATAAGGCTCTTTATCATAGCGGGTCTTGCCGTGCTGCTTATAGTACTGATCATCATACTCATAAATATGGCGCTTTCGGGGGGAAAAAGAGGCGATGATTACTTTGATGACGACGATGACTATGAGGAGATGAAGCGCAGAGTCGAAAAGAAATCCAAAAGGAGCACACGGACGGGCAGAAGTGAGCCGGACGATTATGATGATTATGACGATGAATATGATGATGACTATGATGATTATGACGAGGATGACGGAGAGGATGTAAAGGTCTATAAAAAAACAGAGAAAGGAGGAGCAGCTCCGGCACCTGCGCAGGAGCAGCTTAAGCCCAGAAAGAAGGCTCCTTCTCAGGATATTGATCTTGATGATGATTTCAGTTTTGATTTTATAAAAAGATAATGGGGGTAATCGATGGGAAGGTATGACATAGTTATAGTGGGAACAGGTCCTGCGGGGGTGTCCGCAGCTCTCACTGCAAAAAACAGAAACAAAAGCATACTCCTTATCGGCAGGAAGGATCTTTCAAATAAGGTGATAAAGTCTCACAAGATATTGAATTATCCGGGACTGCCTGACATAACCGGTGAAGAGCTGGTGCTTGCCATGCGTGAGCATCTTGCGCAGATGGGTATAGAGATCACGGAGGAGCAGGTAACCAATGTCTATGCCATGGGAGATTACTTTGCTGTTCAGTGCGCCAAAGAAATGTACGAGGCATCATCGGTGATACTTGCTACCGGCGTAATGCCCGGAAAGCTCCTGCCCGGTGAGGAAGCTAACCTGGGGAGGGGCGTAAGCTACTGCGCAACCTGTGATGCGGCTCTTTACAAAGGAAAAGAGACAACTGTTCTCGGATATTCCCGTAAGGAAGAGGATGAAGCGGCTTTTCTCTCTGAGGTGGCATCAAAGGTATACTATGTACCTACATATAATGAAGAGCCTGAGTTTTCCGCTTCTAATATTGAAGTGATAAGGGGGATACCCAAAGAGATACGGCGTGATGACAAAAAAAGCGTTCTTGTGCTGGATAAGCAGGAAGTTATATCCGATGTGGTTTTCGTATTGAGGGATTCGGTATCGCCCGGACAGCTGGTACCCGGACTTGAGACAGAGGGAGCTCATATCAGGGTATCACGTGATATGAGCACCAGTATTGCCGGACTATTTGCGGCAGGTGATATCACCGGGGATCCGTATCAGGATGCGAAATCAGTCGGGGAAGGAAACATAGCGGCACTGTCGGCGGTGAAGTATCTGGCGGAGCTGGCTAAGAAATCCTGAATCGGAAACAATAGGCGGCATCAGGATCATATTGGTTTGGGCAGATGCCTCATGTAAGATTACGAAAGGAGAAAGATATGGTAAATGTAGTCAATTCGGATAAGTGGACGGATGTAGCGGCTCAGGATATCGCCGTCGTCGATTTCAACGCTACATGGTGCGGACCCTGCAAGATGATGGCACCCGTGCTTGAGGAGCTGTCGGGCGAGTATGAGGGAAAGGTCGGTTTCTATGCTATAGATGTGGATGAAAATCCCGATCTTGCCGAGAAGTTCTCGGTCATGAGCATCCCCAATCTCGTGCTCTTAAAGAAGGGGGAGCTTGCTGACACATCTGTCGGGTTTAAGCCCAAGGAAGCGCTTAAGTCATGGATCGATTCACAGTTGTGAGGTTATACTGAAAAATGGCAACCAGGACATCTTGTGTTCGTGACATCATATGAACATTCTTCGGGAGAGGCGAGGATGCAGACGGCGGAAGCCGATATGCCCTCGCCTCTTCCTGTGAAGCCAAGGTGTTCCTCGGTAGTAGCCTTGACATTTACCTGATCAATATCAAGCTCCAGCGTTTCAGCAATATTCTTTCTCATTTCATCAATATAGGGTCTCATTTTCGGAGCCTGGGCTATGATCGTCGCATCTATATTTTGCACGAAATACATTCTGTCGGAGAGCATTTCGCCGACTTCGGAAAGCAGCTCCAGACTGTCTGCTCCCTTATATTTTTCATCGGTATCAGGAAAATGTCTGCCTATATCTCCAAGCGCGGCGGCTCCGAGAAGAGCATCCATTACGGCATGCAGCAGCACATCAGCATCGGAATGCCCGAGAAGCCCCTTATCATAAGGAATATCAACTCCGCCTATGATGAGCTTTCTGCCTTCCACGAGCTTATGCACGTCATATCCCTGACCTATACGCATATAAATATATCTCCTCTTAAATCCCCTAAATGTTGACTTTTTGCTGTTTTAATATACAATATATGGGTGCTAAGGGTCAAATCTTCAGGAAAAAAGTATGGACAGAGACAGAAGACATAAGAGAGTAGTGCGGCAGCGCATATTGGCGATCATATTCACATTGCTTGTATTGGCAGTCATAACATTCGGACTGTTCATGGGGATCAAGTACCTTAACGATACAGGCGTGTTTGAAAGAAAGGCTGAACTGGAGACAGAGGCGGCTTCAGAGGAACCTGCGGAGGAAGCTTCCGAAACGGATGATTCGTGGATAGCGGTAGAGAAAGAGGAGATCGTTGACGACTATGCTGACGTGGATACCTCGGTGCTGTCCGAGGACGAAGTGCCCACGGAAGAGCCGGAGCCGGAATCTGATGAAGAGATAGAATCGATCATATCAAACCTTGATATGGAAGAAAAGGTTGCCCAGCTTTTTATCGTTACACCTGAGGAAATAACGGGGATGACGACGGTAACAAGAGCCGGAGATACCACTAAAGACGCATTGACGCTGTATCCGGTCGGGGGTCTGATTTATTTTGCGCAAAATTTTGAGGATCCGGATCAGACTAAAGAGATGCTTGCAAATACAACCCAGTATATAACAGATGCCTGCGGTATCGCGCCTTTTCTTGCTACAGATGAGGAAGGCGGCAGGGTGGCAAGGCTTGCGGAAAATGAGGCATTTGAACTTGAGAATGTGGGTCCTATGGCAGACATAGGGAAGCTTGATGATACCAAAGCATCGGATGAAGCATACAACGCGGGTGCGGCTATAGGTAAGTATATGTCAGAACTTGGCTTTAATCTTGACTTTGCGCCCGTTGCGGATGTACTTACATCAAAATCCAGTGAAGCTATAGGCGACAGGTCTTTTGGTTCAGACCCTGAGCTTGTATCGAAGCTTTCATACCAGTTTGCTTCCGGACTTCAGGAGAGTGGGATCATACCCTGCTACAAGCATTTCCCCGGGCACGGGAGCGTTGCCGGAGATACACATGAGACTACGGTGGTTATCGAAAAAACTAAGGAGGAGCTTGAGACATCAGATCTCATACCTTTCCGTAACGCGGTAGAAAACGATGCGCCAATGATAATGGCTTCTCAGCTTTCGTGTCCGGAGATCACCGGCGATGATACCCCGACAAGTCTGTCAGCCGTTATGCTTACAGATATACTCAGGGATGAAATGGGATACAACGGGATAATAATCACTGATTCGTTTCAGATGGGAGCCGTGACGCAAGTATATCCTGACTCGGGAGATGCTGCCGTTGCCGCAATAAAGGCGGGAGCGGATATCGTGCTGATGCCTGCGGATTTCAATGAGGCTTATCATGCGGTACTTTCTGCTGCTTCTTCGGGCGAAATTGAGGAGCAGAGAATAGATGACTCATTAAGGCGCATATTGATAGTGAAGCTTGGAAGAGATTAGTGTAATATGTTATATTATGTTGAAAGACATTAGGATGTGAACGGCGAAGTCAGATAATAATGTGCCATTATTAGAGGAGGAATTAAACATGTCTGAGCAGGAAGTAAAGCAGACATTGATTGATAATTACATAAATTTATTAAGAATTAAAGCAGAGGAAAGCGGGAGCAATCAAGAACTTGAGGTTCAGCTTGAGGTGGTGAAGATAAAATTATCATCCTACAATATAGATACTGAGGATTTGGAGAAAAAGCTG
>JAFUWM010000269.1 GCA_017483425.1 Lachnospiraceae bacterium
GAAACCTCTGAAACTTCATCTACAGGCTGAGCCTCCTCTGATATTTCCGACTCTGAAGTCCCGGCAGGATCACTCTCCCCGGCAATATCCTCTGACACTGTAGTTTCAGGCACATCCGCCTCCGGTGCCGCATACGCCGCTGCCGGAAGGATCATGGTCAGCGCCATGATCACCGCTGTTATCTTGATTTTTATATCGATCTTTTTCATATTTACCTTATCCACTACTCAAAAAAACCTACAATCTAAATCATTTTACCACATTACCATCAAAAACTACAGTAAAAAATGCAACCTGCGACATTTGTTTATTTCTATTTTTTTTCTGATGTGATATCATTTTTTGTAAGCAGCTATTCTCATATATGATTATGCCGTAAGGCGTCTGAAAATCTTTAGGTGCATTAGGTGGTTATGAAGCAGATATCAAAGATCGGTATATCAGTCTTATTGATTTTTTTGTTGACGCTGTTTTCCGCAGAGGTCATATCGGTTCGCGGTCAGGACACAAAGAATAGCTATGATGACGGATACGGAGTCTATATAGGCCTTGATGACTATAAGACATTGAAAAAAGTCTCTGTAAAGGATGACATCATAGTGATCGACGGTCAGTCTTTTACTTCCGGACAGATAAAAAAGCTCAAATCTGGCGGTAGAAGAGTATACAGCTACATTGATGTAGGATCGCTTGAGACCTACAGACCATATTACAAGAAATTCAAAAAACTGATCCTTGACAGCTATGAAAACTGGCCCGATGAGTATTGGATTGATGTATCAGACAGATCATGGCAGAACTATATAGCCGGAAAGATCGCAGGAAATCTGGTTAAGAAGGGCGTGGATGGTTTTTTTGTCGATAATTGTGATGTGTACTATGTTTATGACGAATCTGATGCCATGTATAAGGGGCTTCTTAACATAGTGAAAAAATTGGACGGATACGGCGGGGATGTCATTATAAATGGGGGAGATGTATTTGTTACCAGATTAATCAATGACAAAAAGACCGATTTCATAGACGGAGTGAATCAGGAATGTGTATTCAGCCGTATTACGGATTATGAAAATGATGTGTTCAAAAGTCAGACCAAAGAAGAAAAAAAATATTTCAAAAGCTATCTGTCAAAGGTGAAAAAGAACGGCCTTGACGTTTATCTTCTGGAATATACGCGAAACAAATCCGTAAAGAAAAAAATAAAGTCATACTGCTCATCCAATGGTTTTCGATACTTTATTTCCGGCAAGGTTAGTCTCGACGGTTCGGCAGAATAATACATGGATCATGCCCCAAATCCTTGAGCGTAATAACCCTTAATCTGACAGAGGCTCAGAATTAAAAAAGGAAGCGCCGGTATTGAACGCTCCCTTTTTTGATTTATTATTCTTCTAATTCTTTTTCCATATAGCGTACAGCTTGACTGTTCCGTTTTTCTTTGCTGTAAGATTCTTTACGGAGGCCTTGTCTTTATAGGTCTTTCCTTTTCCGTTTGGTTTAGTGTTCCAACCGACAAAGGTATAGCCCTTGCGACTGAATTTATTTGCGGTGAGCTTGTAGCTCTTGCCGTATTTGCAGTTTGAGAGGGTCTGCATGGTTCCCTTTCCGCCGTTCTTGTCGAATACTATACTGTACTTGTTTGAAGTCCATTTTGCATACAGTACGTAATGCTTCTTGTTGGATCCTTTTATTGTCTTTATGCGACTCTTAAACTTTGAGTCAGTATACCATCCCGCAAAGGTATAGCCTTTCTTTGTGGGACTTTTTAGCTTTATGGTCCCGCTGTTCGCCTTATAGACAGTTGGATTATTCTTATTATTCTTTCCACCGTTCAGATTATATTTTATTGTGTAGCGCGCCAGTGATGGGCTGTAATTTCTGGAGGATTCAGGTGCTTTACCGGTCCAGTAAGAGTACCAGTTATGACCGTAATTATAATTATAAGTATTCATGTATGAATCGCTTTTCAGGAAATAATCATAGGCACAGCCTGCCGCAGAATCATTGTCATCCCATGTGGTATCAATGCAGTACCATCTCCCGTCCACGTAGACCTTATTCCATTGATGACCTGAACCGGAAATGGAGGCTGATTCCATGCCGATAAGCCTTGTGATCGCTGTAAATCCCTGGGAATAACCCGCACATACGGTTTTTTTGTAGCTGCCCGTGAAAGTGCTGATGAGAGACTGGTCGAAGTACATATTTCCTGCCTTCCAGTCCTTCCAGTTTGTTGAGTTGCCATAGTAATAGGCCTGATAGTCATACATTACCCGCTTGCAGACAAGGTTCTGAGCCTTTTTTGCTCTGTTGTACTGACCTGAGGCTTTTTTAACTGAGTTTGCCATTGAGTTCATGTTCTTTGCGATCTCATTCGCCCTGCTCTTGATCTCGGAGGGGGTATCCGCGCCAGGTAGGAAACAGAAAGCAAGGGCGCGTTTTCCGCTGCTATTGCCATAATACCAACTGGTCGTGAGGAAAAAGGCCTGCGGATTGTTAAGATAATAAATCAGGTAAACGTTACCTGCCTGGGTGTAGGACAGACTACCTGTTGGTATGTAAGCAGTCAAAGGCTGACCGCCGTATTTGGTGGCCTTTTTTCCATAGTAGAGATACTGTGTTACCCATTTGTTGATCCTGTTATAAAAAGCCTTTTCTGCAGATGAAAGCTTTTTATATGAATAGTTTGAGGACTTGGCACTGATCTTTTTAAAAGTATTATAAGTACTTTTAGACAGCATTATTTTTGCCGCGTTATACGGTACATCAGCGTCCGCTACGTTATCCATGCTGTCACCATAGTCAGCCTTAAACTCCTCTGTATATTCTCCTGTACCCTGCTCCTCCTCTATCTCGCCAGTGAGGGTGTTGGGACTCATCACGCTGAATGCGGTCGGCAGTTCGCCGTCCTCGCCGGTATCCCCGGTCTTTATCTGATCTTCAAAATAGATCTCCATGAGGAGAGTCCCCGCTATCTCGTCATCGGTAAGGGAGGCTGAAGTCTCGTTATCTATACTTCCCCTGAAAACAAAGGATGTATAACTGTCGTCACTGAAATCATCTATGCACTTCCAGGTGACATCTACTTTGGTTTCAGTCCCATCATCTAAAGTGGCTCCCCATTTATCCGGCAGAACGGCAACCGCCTCTTCTTCCGAGCCTTTCTTTTCAATGTTTATTATACGCTCAGAAACCGGAATCCACTCAAGCTCTTTCACCGGATTTCCGTCGCCGGACACAGTATTTACAGAAGCCGAATCTGCATATACAGGGTTATCGGAAATTACATCCTCCGAAACGCCGGATTCTTTTGTATGATCTGTTGATACAGAATCCTCAGATACCGAATCATCCGATATTATATTCTCAGTTTGCTCTATATCATTTTTGACATCCTGCCGGCCGGCTTCTGAGTCAGAGACATCCGTGGATTCGACCTCTGCTGTAGCTGCCTCCTCCATTTTATCTGTTGTTTGCGCGGCATCGGCATAAGCATTAACAGATGCAAAAGGCAGCTGAGCGAGTATCAGCGCTATTATCAGTAATACAGAAATCCTTTTCTTCATCAAATCCCCCTCCTCCATTTCACTCTCGAATATTATTTAATTATATCGTCTCTCACTCCGTCTTTCAACACGTTAAAGCTCACAGACCGGAATGTTCCTCTTTCCATTTTTTGATCTGATCCAGGCGCTCTCTGAATTTCACCTCTTCGCCCTGGTGTCCGGGATTATAGTATTCTCTGCCCAGAAGATTGTCCGGCAGACATTGCAGATCAGTCAGTTTGTCCTCATAATCATGCGCGTATTTGTAACCGTGTCCATAACCAAGCTCATCCATAAGCTTTGTCGGAGCATTTCGTATGACCAGAGGCACAGGCTCGGCAAGATCGTTCAGCGCATCCTCTCTTGCTGTATTATATGCCGTTTCCATCGCATTTGATTTGGGCGCGAGCGCCATATATATGACCGCCTCCGTCAGATGCACGTTACACTCGGGTACGCCAATGAAATGACAGGCCTGGTATGCGGAGATTGCAAGCGTCATGGCATAGGGATCCGCGAGCCCCACATCCTCAGCCGCGAATCTGGTGACTCTTCTCGCGATATATATAGGGTCTTCTCCGGCTTCAAGCATCCGGGCAAGCCAGTATACCGCCGCGTCAGGATCTGAGTTCCTCATGGACTTATGAAGGGCGGAGATCAAATTATAGTGTTCCTCTCCGTTTTTATCATAAAGAAGCGCTTTCTTTCCGGTTATCTGCTCAATAGTCTGCTTAGTGACAGTGATGCCTCCGCCCTCATCCATGTCGCCGTTAAGCACCGCCATTTCAAGCGTTGAGAGCGCCATCCTGGCATCACCGTTTGAAAACGCTGCTATCATACCCACCAGATCATCCGCTATATCTATTTTCTGCCCGCCAAATCCCCTGGGGCTTTCAAGCGCCTGATTCAGCAGATTTATGATATCATCCTTTGTGAGACCCTTTAATACAAACACCTTGCATCTGGAAAGCAAAGCGCTGTTTACCTCAAACGAAGGATTCTCCGTGGTCGCGCCTATGAGTATGATCGTTCCCCGCTCGACAAAAGGAAGAAAAGCGTCCTGCTGGGCTTTATTAAACCGGTGGATCTCATCTACAAAAACTATGGTCTTTTGCCCATAGCTTTTCATCCGGTCCGCCTCCTGCATGACCTCTTTTATTTCCTTGATCCCGCTCGTTACAGCCGAGAATGTAATGAACTGCGCCTGAGTCCTCTGCGCTATGATCTGCGCCAGAGTAGTTTTTCCCACGCCGGGCGGCCCCCAAAAAATCATGGATGATATCTGGTCATTTTCTATAAGGCGTCTCAGCACCTTGCCGGAGCCTACCAGATGCTCCTGACCCACATACTCATCCAGACTTGCCGGCCTGAGACGCGCGGCAAGAGGCTCCGGTATGCTTTTGTCAAACAAGGACATCTGCGGCATTATCCCATCCCCTCCTTAACACCTGACCTTCAGCAGGGTGCATTCCCCTATGACGTGGCATCTGCCGAGAGAAGCCGGAAGAAATATACATGCCCCCTTGTCAAACCTGACGGGCTTATTTGATTCGTCCGTTTCCAGACCGCCATTTCCGTCTATACAGAGTAATACCTGAAATGAAGTATCAAGTACAGAAAAAGAGAAGCCCTTCGTCACCTGTACACGCTCCACTTCAAAGTATTCACAGCGGCACAGAAGCTCCCTCGCGCAGCCAAAATAATATCTGACCATGTGCTGTGGCTGCCGGATCAGCTTTACAGGCTTCATATCAAGTACCTCTGCCGCCTTGTCAAAGTGCAGTGGTCTTTTATTCCCGTCCTTATCTGTACGGTTATAGTCATAAAGCCTGTATGTCAGGTTTGAGCTCTCCTGTACCTCGACTATGACGATACCCTTGCCTATGGCGTGCACCGTACCGGGGTGAACGAAAAAAACATCCCCTTTGTGTACAGGGATATGATGTACCATACCTTCAAGCCGTCCCTCATCGATAGCCTCACGAAGCTTTTCCCTGTTCATGGGATGCTCAAACCCATAGATAAGCTCCGCTCCCTCTTCCGCATCCAGCACATACCAGAACTCGGTCTTGCCGTTATCCCCTTCATGCGACCTTGCGTATTCGTCATCCGGATGTACCTGTATGGACAGATCCGCCGCGGCATCTATGAACTTGATAAGGATCGGCATGGCGTCACTTTTGCTTCCCAGAAACTGCGGATTAGAGCTTATGACATCCTTTAACGTGAGTCCGTCATATTCCCCTCCGGCCACGATGCTCATGCCGTCCGGATGTACGGAGCACTCCCATGACTCCGCAAGGGGTGTAACGTCAAGGTCTGCTTTATTATATTCTTTTTTCAGCCTCTCTCCGCCCCACATATAGCCTTTTCCGGCAGGTTTGAGACGCAGAGGCACGGGTTTTTTATTCATACAGGAAGCTCGTATTTCTTTTTGTCCGAAACCGAGATATTCTCTCCAAGCTGCGCTTCGAGCATCGTAAGCTCTGTTTCCGCTATTACCGTGTGCCTGCAGCCCGCTGCCATCGTGACCACATCCCCGGGATTAATCACCTGTTCCATGCCGTCTATAATGGTCTTACCCCTGCCCGACAGCACGGTCCATACCTCATCCCGGAATTCATGTGAATGATATGTCATACGGTTTCCCGGATTAAGCACTACCTTTACATTCAGATATCCCTCTCCCGCGTCGATCACGGAATATGATCCCCATGATTTCTCGGCAAACCTTACATCCGTAGAAACCTTTTCCACATAAGGCTTCATGTAGCTTGACTGCTCCTTATCGGCTATAAGTATGCCATCTCCGGATGCAGCTACGACCATGTTTTTTGCGCCCATGACAAGTATCGGTATGTCAAGCTCATTGATGACATTCGTTCCGGTCGTTGTCTCATCGGTAATGGCCTTGCCCTTTATCTCATCCGCCATGACCTCGGCCATCATGTTCCATGTGCCTACATCCTTCCACTCACCGGCATAGCGCAGCACCTGTATGGAGCTTTCCTTTTCGACCACCGCATAGTCAAAGGATATCTTGTCACATTCAGTATAATGGTTGTATAGATCCCTGTAGTCAGTGAAATCCAGAAGGGAATGTGCCTTATCCAGCATATATGACAGCCTGAACGCGAATACACCCCCGTTCCAGAGCGCTCCGTCATCTATATATCTTTTTGCGGTTTCAGCATCCGGCTTTTCCTTAAATTCTGAAACCTCGGAGAGCTCGTCTTTATTCTTCGGGATTATATATCCGTATTTCTCCGAAGGATATGTAGGCTCTATACCCATCAGCGTGATATTCTTGTCGCCTGTTGCAGCTATATCCCCCATCTTTGCCACAGCTTCGTAATAAGAATTATCCACATACGGATCCACAGGACAGACCACAACTGACTCGTCCCTGTCTACTCCGCTCTCGTCATGCAGATAGGCAGCGGCAAGCGCTATAGCCGGAAATGTGTCCCTGCGGGTCGGCTCCACACAAACCGATACCTGCTCCCCGAGCTGATTATGTATGGCGGATACCTGTGTCTTGCTTGTAGCTATAGTGATATTTGCTCCTTTGTCCACAGTTTTTATCTGTCTGTAGACCCGCTGTACCATTGATTCGTATTCCCCTTCATCATTCTTAAACAGCTTTATGAACTGCTTTGACCTTATATCATTGGACAGCGGCCACATCCTTTTGCCCGAGCCTCCGGATAATAAAACAATATTCACGTTTAGTCCTCCTTCACCTGACGTAAAAGCATTTTTCATCTTCCAGTCTTAGCGCTGCCAGTCTTGCGTTATTATACTCTTCTCCGAATTCCGGATATTCCAGCACCTTGGCTCCACAATCTATCGCTATGATCTTTTTCCCAAAAAACACCGTGTTCGGCTCATCCGCTATCCTTTTCATCCGGGAATAACGAAAAAACGAGGTGGGTGTATGGCCTATGATCAAAGCATCATATTTTTTCTTCCCATGATAGTTTGCAAACGGGTCCTCGTCAAATTTTGCCCTGTGCCAGACCGCTTCGTTTTTTGTGTATATTCTGCCAAGATTGCCCCTGTTCCCAAAATAAGGATATGCGTGCGCCGCCATGTACAGCCTGTTTCTGACTTTGATATCAACTGAAAAGGCTAATGATACCAGCCAGTCATATATTGCCTTTTTATTTGATCCGGAGAGTTTTTTATAATCATCCCAGGTTTTGAACCCGCGGTTTGTCTCATACCAGATCATGCTGGGAAATGCCATTTTTTTATCTTCTTCGATGGCCTGCATAAACATAAGATCATGGTTTCCGATCAGGCAATGGACATGGGGACTTAAGTCGAGGTCCATGACGTAGCCTATGGTTTCAATAGAGCGGGTACCCCAGTCTGCATAATCACCCAAAAGATACAGTTCATCTTTGTCCGAGGACGGATCAAAGCCTATCTCCGACAGAAGAAGTACGAAAGTATCCAGCGCGCCATGTATA
>JAFUWM010000270.1 GCA_017483425.1 Lachnospiraceae bacterium
CATTCGGTATGCTGCTGGTCAATATATATCCCGACATCATGAATGAAGGCGGATTGCTCTATTTTTTCTTCAAACTTGATGAGTGGGCGATACTTCCGTCACTCATATTTATGGGAGTTGGAGCCATGACGGATTTCGGTCCGCTTATAGCCAATCCCAAGAGCTTCTGGCTTGGCGCCGCAGCACAGTTCGGTATCTTTGCCGCATATTTTGGCGCTATAGCAATGGGCTTTAACGACAGGGCCGCGGCAGCTATCTCCATCATAGGAGGAGCAGACGGACCTACATCCATCTTCCTTGCTTCAAAGCTCGGACAGACAAACATAATGGGACCCATAGCGGTGGCGGCATATTCATATATGTCTCTGGTTCCGATCATACAGCCGCCTATAATGAAAGCGCTTACTACAAAGAAAGAAAGGGCTATCAAGATGGAGCAGCTTCGTCCTGTATCCAAGCTTGAAAAGATCCTTTTCCCGGTAATTGTTTCTGTAGTAGTATCACTCATACTTCCTACGACGGCTCCCCTTATCGGTATGCTGATGCTTGGAAATCTTTTCAGGGAGTCGGGAGTTGTAAGGCAGCTGCAGGAGACGGCTTCAAACGCGCTTATGTATATTGTCGTTATCCTTCTTGGTACTTCAGTCGGAGCTACGACATCGGCAGAGGCTTTCCTCAATGCCACAACGTTAAAGATCGTTGCGCTGGGACTTATTGCTTTCATGTTTGGTACTGCGGCCGGAGTGCTTTTAGGTAAGCTCATGTGCGTGCTGACCGGAGGAAAGATCAATCCTCTGATCGGCTCTGCGGGAGTTTCGGCTGTGCCTATGGCAGCAAGGGTTTCACAGAAGGTTGGCGCTGAGACTGATCCTACGAATTTCCTGCTTATGCACGCAATGGGACCTAACGTTGCCGGCGTTATAGGAACCGCGGTCGTTGCAGGAACGTTCATGGCAGTCTTTGGAATAGTTTAATTATTGAATTGGAGCATGATACCGTTAGCGCCTGTATTTTAGGCGGTTACGGTATCAGCATCCGGACGGACTTAGTCAGATAATAAACAGAATTAATTAGAGGAGGAAAAATAAATGGGAAAGAAAGTAGGCATTACCGAGACTATACTGCGTGACGCGCATCAGTCTCTTATAGCTACAAGGATGCCGACCGAAGTGATGCTCCCTATCCTCGATACGATGGATAAGGTCGGATATCATTCAGTGGAGATGTGGGGCGGGGCAACCTTTGACTCATGCCTGAGATTCCTTAAGGAAGACCCGTGGGAGAGACTCAGGAAGATAAAGAAAGGCATGCCTAACACGAAGCTTCAGATGCTCTTCAGAGGTCAGAACATACTTGGCTACAGTCACTATTCAGATGATGTCGTTGAGTATTTCGCGCAGAAGTCTGTGGCTAACGGTATAGATATAGTACGTATCTTTGACTGCTTAAATGATCTCAGAAACCTTGAGACATCGGTAAAGGCTACCAAGAAAGAGGGCGGACATGCCCAGATAGCTCTTTCATATACATTAGGTGACGCATATACGCTTGATTACTGGAAGAAGATCGCAAAGGATATCGAAAACCTCGGCGCTGATTCCATCTGTATAAAGGATATGGCCGGACTTCTGCTTCCGAAGAATGCTTATGATCTCGTGACAGCTATGAAGTCAAATACGAATCTGCCTATACAGCTTCATACGCATTACACATCAGGTGTTGCTTCAATGACATATCTGAAGGCTATCGAAGCAGGTGTTGATGTGATCGACTGCGCTTCATCACCTCTTGCAATGGGTACTTCACAGCCCGCGACAGAGGTTATGGTAAAGGCTCTTGAGGGCACAGAGTATGACACGGGTCTTGACATGGAGCTTCTCATCAAGATAGCAAAGCATTTCGAGCCGTACCGCGAGGAGGTCTTAAAGAGCGGACTTCTGTCACCCAAGGTAATGGGAGTAAACATCAATACCCTCAGATATCAGGTTCCTGGCGGAATGCTTTCAAATATGATAAAGCAGCTTGACGAGCAGGGTAAGAGCGATAAGCTTAATGAGGTGCTTGAGGAAGTGCCGAGGGTTCGTAAGGACTTCGGCGAGCCGCCGCTTGTCACGCCTTCATCACAGATAGTCGGTACACAGGCTGTCATGAACGTGCTTATGGGTGAGAGATATAAGGTCGCGACCGAGCAGACCAAGGATCTTTGCAGAGGTAAATACGGACAGACAGTTAAGCCTATGAACGCGGAAGTTGTAGCAAAGATCATACCCGGTGAGACGCCTATAACCTGCAGACCCGCTGATCTCATTGAGCCTCAGATGGATCATTTCCGTGAGGAGACAAAGAAGCTTGTGGACAATCCTTCAGATGAGGATGTACTGTCATATGCGCTGTTCCCGCAGGTTGCCGCTGATTTCTTTAAGTACAGAAAGGCGCAGCAGGAAGGCGTAGACCTTACCAAAGGCGACAAGGATGCCAAGGCATACCCGGTATAAATGTTTGCAATTTCAAAATCTGTATGTTAGCATGTCAGTAACAGGAGATTACGTTTCTTGTTTTAAGGAGTAAGAATTAATGGAGGAAATTGTAATGACAGATTATCAGTTCAGTTCTATCCTTGAAATGGTAGACGTGATACTTGAGGGATGTAACACTATAGATGAGGCACGCGAGAAGATAATGCGTGTAAAAAAGAGCCGTGATAAGGCAGATCCTGAAAAGGGAAACGATAAAACTGAGTAAATGATTAGGAGTATTTAGAGCCAGACGGAGGGGGATCATATAGATCCTCCTCCTGTTTGATTTTCATAAGCAAAATTTCTTAAAATAAAAGGTGCATTTTGGATCAATTTGTGGTAACATAGCATCTGTTACGCACTCTATTTGTTGCAAAAGTATTTTCAATGTTTTAAGGAAGGTTCATATATATGGCAAGAAAGCAGGTTATATCTAAGGAGGGTCTTATAGACGGAGCGTTCAGGCTTGTGGAGGAGCAGGGAATAAATGCCATGTCCGCAAGGAACCTCGCCAAGTTCTGCGGATGTTCTACACAGCCTATTTTCAGGATATATAATACTATGGATGAGCTTAAGGCGGATCTGATGCAGAAATGCTTTGATTTCTTCTCACAGTTCGTAATTGATTTCAGATCTGTTTCCGATAAGCCGTTCGTAAATCTCGGGATGTCATATATAAGCTTCGCAAGGAAATATCCTAATCTTTTTGCCGTGATCTTTGTGCTCGATAACGGTACAGACAGGAATATGTACGATCTTGTAAACGGCGGGAGCCACGGCTTTGTGACAAAAGAATACAAGAAGTTAAACGGTATGTCACAGGATGCTTTCATGCTTCTTTTCATGAAAGTCTGGATCTTTATACACGGCGCTGCCTGCATGGTCATAAAGGATGATTTTGATATGACTGACTCAGATCTTGTCAATCTGCTGGAAGATACGATTTCAGCGTTCTATGGATAACGGCGGCGATATATTCAGGAAGATCAATGAAAACTTTGCTCTCATGAGCAAGGGTCGAAAGGCTATCGCAAGATATATAAATAAAGAGACGGATACAGCGGCTTTCATGACAGCCGCGGAGCTGGGTGAAGCGTGCGGAGTCAGCGAGTCCACGGTCGTGAGATTTGCCATGTATCTGGGATTTGACGGCTATCCGGAGTTTCAGAGCGAGCTTTCAAAGCTGGTCAGAGGCAAGCTTGTAACGGCAGGCAGACTAAAGGAGTCAACCCAGACAAAGAATTCCATAATCAAATCTGTTTTTCAGGCGGATGTCGAGAAGATGAATGAGTCTTTGGGACTCATTGATGACGAGGCTTTTTCGCAGGCTTCCAAGCTTATACAG
>JAFUWM010000271.1 GCA_017483425.1 Lachnospiraceae bacterium
AAATAACCTTCCCAGACCATGGCAGATAGTGTTTAAGCTCAATCCGGTATTTTATGTGGTGGACGGATACAGGATGGCACTGCTGGATCATATGTGGTTTTTTGAGCATTTTTATTCGACGGTGTATTTTTGGATATTTACGGTTGCAGCTTTCCTTTTTGGGGCGCTGGTATTTAAAAGATTGAAGGTGCATTTTGCGGATATATTGTAGAAAAAGCATAATTGTGTGAGTGCATGCCACTCGAGCGAATTGGCCCCATCTTTTCAGGGGTTGAGCTCGATGGTATGCACTCATGCAATGATGCTTGCGCAGAATAAATATAAGAAGCATATGGAAGAAGAAGTAATCATAAACGTAGAACATCTGGACAAGATGTATAAGCTATATAACAGGCAGCGTGACAGGATGAAGGAAGCGCTGGGACTTACGCGCGGCAGGCAGCTCTATAAGGAGCACTATGCCCTGAAGGACGTCTCTATGCAGGTGCGTAAGGGCGAGACAGTCGGGATCATCGGCACCAACGGCTCCGGGAAGTCCACGATACTTAAGATAATCACGGGAGTGCTTTCGCCTACGGCGGGAAATGTCGAGATAAATGGCAGGATATCGGCACTTCTGGAGCTTGGCGCAGGCTTCAACATGGAGTTTACGGGGATCGAGAATGTCTACCTGAATGGCACCATGAACGGTTTTTCAGAGGAGGAGATCGATTCCAAACTTCAGGATATACTGGATTTTGCCGACATAGGTGAGTTCATAAACCAGCAGGTTAAGACCTATTCCTCGGGTATGTTTGTCCGCCTTGCGTTCGCGCTTGCGATAAACATCGATCCGGAGATATTGGTTGTCGATGAGGCGTTGTCAGTAGGTGATGTCTTTTTTCAGAATAAATGCTATCACAAGTTTGAGGAATTCAAGAAAGCCGGAAAGACCATACTATTTGTATCACATGATCTGTCATCGATAAGCAAATACTGTGACAGGGTCGTACTCCTGAACCATGGGGAAAAGATGGCTGAGGGCAAGCCCAAAGAGATCATAGATATGTACAAGAAGGTCCTTGTCAATCAGACCACATCAGCTATGTCGGGTTCTGAAAAGGTCGGTGAGGACGGCAGGCTCGCGGGCTCCCTTAACCGCAATGTGAAGGACGGTCTGTGGAAATCCTATCTGACGCTCAATCCCTCAAATGATACCTATGGCAGCGGCCTTGCGGAGATAGAGGACTTCTGCCTCATAGATAATACCGGGAATATAACAAACACGGTCATAAAGGGTGACAGCTTTTCCGTAAAAGTAAAGACAAAGTATCATGCTGACATATCAGAACCCATAATCGCGGTTTCGTTCAAAAACCGCATGGGGGTTGAGATCACGGGAACAAATACAATGTTTGAAAAGCTTGCGACCGGTGAATGTAAGGACGGCGACGAGATAGTCGCGACCTTTACGCAGAAGATGATGCTTCAGGGCGGGGATTATCTCATATCCCTGGGGCTTGTAGGCTACAGGGAGGGGAATTTTACCGTATACCACAGGATGTATGATATATTTAACGTACAGGTAATATCCTCCAAGGATACGGTAGGTTATTACGATATGGATTCAGAGGTGCAATTATTCAAGAATGGAAAAGAAATCTGAAAAAATCGGAAATGTAAATATTGATCTCACGTATTACAGCGGAAAAGACCTGTATAGCGAAGGAGCTGCGGAGGATCAGATCCTTGAAGTCGTAAAAAATGAGCCGCATGAGAAATATAATGAGCTTATTGCCCGAATGATGACCTGGAACGGCCTGTACCATTTATCGGACATTAGAGGCAACATAGCGGATTTCATCCCGATACAGAGGAAGCATAGGGTGCTTGAGATCGGGGCAGGCTGCGGCGCGGTAACGGGCACACTCGCAAAAAAGGCGTCAAGTGTCACGGCGATAGAGCTTTCGTATAAGAGAAGCCTGATAAATGCGTATCGTAATAAAGACTTTGAAAACATAGAGATAATCGTCGGTAATCTGGAGGATATAGAGCCAAATCTTGACGATAAGTATGATTATATCTTTCTGATAGGAGTGCTTGAATACTCAGGGTCTTATATCTCAAAGCATGACGGGGATCCCTATCTTGCGATGCTGAAAAAGCTCATGCCTCATCTGGCGCATGGCGGTGAGATAGCGGTCGCCATTGAGAATAAATACGGGCTTAAGTATATCTCCGGCTGCAGGGAGGATCACACAGCGGGATTTTATGACGGCATAGAGGGCTACAGACAGACCGACAGGGTAAAGACCTTTTCAAAGGGCGGTCTTACTTCTCTAGCGAAAGAGGCGGGATTAAGGACGGAGTTTTATTATCCATATCCTGATTACAAGCTCCCCTCAGTCATATTCTCCGATGAGAGGCTTCCGCATCCGGGAGAGCTCAGGGAAAATATAAGGAATTTTGATAATGACAGGTTTATAGCCTTTGACGAGGGGGAAGCCTTTGATGAGGCCGTGAAGGAGGGGATATTCCCTGAGGTTTCAAACTCTTTCCTTGCTTTTCTTTCTATAGAGGACAGGATAGAGAGCTTTGATATGAAGCGGGTTCTGTATTCCAAACATTCCGATGAAAGAGCGGCTAAATACCAGATCAGAACCGACATACTGAAAGACGGCTACCACAGGAAATATATAGTCAAGTATCCTAAGACGCAGGAAGCGGAAGCGCATCTTTTGCAGATGTACGATACCTCGGTAAAGATGGCGGCGGCACTTAAGAAATCTTCGGTAAAGGTAAACAGGGCAAGCATCCTGACCGGAGAGGACGGAAGCTTTG
>JAFUWM010000272.1 GCA_017483425.1 Lachnospiraceae bacterium
AAAGACCTGCTTCTGCGGCCCGTGCTTCGGGGCGGGAGACACGCCGGCGAATAATGCGTTTTCTATCAGGCACTCGACAAGGAACTTCCCCAACAGGGAAGGATCAAAGGTGCAGAACGGACAGATATCCTCAGTCGCGCTCATGGACGCCAGATCGATAGCGGCGACGGCGGCAAACAAGGGATATCTCACGGGAGCCGATAAGCTTGATGTTAAGATCGGGGAATATAAGTATTTCTTTGATAAGCAGATATATGACAAGAGGGTATTTGATTCCAAAGGAGAGGCCGATAAGTCACAGGAGGTTATTCTGGGGCCTAACATAAAGGACTGGCCGGAGATGGTTCCGCTTCCGGAAAACCTTTTGCTCCGTATAGTATCTGAGATCCATGATCCGGTTACAACGACGGATGAGCTTATTCCCTCGGGGGAGACTTCATCATACAGATCCAATCCCTTAGGACTCGCGGAGTTTACATTGTCCCGTAAAGATCCTGAGTATGTCGGACGGGCGAAAGCGGTAAGGGCTTATGAGGAAGCAAGGGAAGAAGGGCCGGAGGCTCTGCAAAAGCTTGTGGAGGCATCCCATGATATATCGTCCGCATGGAAAAGCATCTGCTCTGAGTATAAGGATGCGGACTGGAGCAATACCGGCATAGGCTCCTCGATATTCGCGGTCAAGCCGGGAGACGGCTCCGCGAGAGAGCAGGCGGCATCCTGCCAGAAGGTGCTCGGAGGCTGGGCGAATATCGCGAATGAATACGCGACTAAGCGCTACAGGTCAAACCTTATAAACTGGGGAATGATACCGTTCATAATTCCTGAGGGAGAGCTGCCATTTAAAAACCTTGACTATATTTTCCTTCCGGGGATAAGGGAGGCCATAAAGAATAAGGCTTCTGAGATCAAAGCGGTAGCAGTGACAGGATCAGGCTTAAAGCAGTTTACGCTTACTATAGGAGATCTTACGGATCACGAAAGAGAGATCATCCTTGACGGCTGCCTGATAAACTTCAACAGGAAATCAGCTTAATCTTTTTAGACCTTTCAGGGCGGGCTCATATGAGCCCGCTTTTTTGTAATATGACGCGGCCTTTTGTGTATCACCCAGTACTTCATTTATTACGCCGCAGTTATACCAGGAGATATATGAGTCGGTTCCGGCCACAGAGACTTTGCTGCATTCTGTCGCTTTGGTAAAGTGTGCTATGGCATCATCAAAAAGAGCGTTATTCATATATATAAGCCCGCACAGGAACTGATAATCCGCGCTGTCCGCATATTCCTCAAATCCGGTCAGAGACATTGCGTCTTTACTGCGGCCTGTCTCGATCAGCGAGTATCCGTATGTTTCAAGCAGTGATTCCACGTATTCGTCCTTTGTGTCAGCCCCGGCATCTATGGCCTTCTCAAATGCTGACGCTGCGTTTTCATAGTCCTTTTCGACATAGAATGTACGTCCGATCTGAAAATACACATACGGATCGTCTCCGTCCTCTTCTATCATCTTAAAAAGAAGCTCACGGTATGATGCAGATTTTTTCAACATCTGCTCCTGATCCACGTATCCGGTGTGTCCGAGGATGATATTCGCGTTTCCCGCAGCATAAGGCTTTCCGTCATCAGCCGTTACCTGCTCATGAACCTTTCCCTCAAAATGAAAAAGTCCGGATCGGAAAAGCCTTGTTATACGCTCTGTATTCTGCAAGGCGTTGTCCTCCGATACGTACTCATTTTCCCGGACTACTCTGTAAACATCCCGATCGGCCTTATTTTCATCAAAATCAAAAACCTTGATATATTCGTCAGTATCTATCATAAGAACCCAATCACCGGTGATCTGCTTAAGGCCTGCATTTCTGGCAGCGGCATAATCTTTCGGCCAGGGAAGAAATATCTCCTTTGCGCCGTATTCGAATAATATCTCGTCTGTCGTGTCTCCATCCATGGGAGAGGGGTCGACAACGGCGACTATTTCTGATACGATACCGTGTATAGAGGCGAGACACCTGTGAAGCTTTTCACATTCGCCCCGTTTGATTATCATTGCTGCTGATATGCTCATACCATATATTGTATGCTATCGGCCACAAATGGTCAAAGGGTGGTATAGCCGGAAAAAACGCGAAAAATAATAAAAAAATCCTTTAAAAACCCCTTGAAATACTTGACAAATCGTGGTATCTTTAAACCGTATAAATGGATTATTATACGCTAGGTGTATTGTCCACTGACTATCAAGGAGGAAAGGAGGGGACGTCGGTATGGCATCATTAGC
>JAFUWM010000273.1 GCA_017483425.1 Lachnospiraceae bacterium
AGCCCGGGACCCTCCGTGAGCAAGTTCGTTCCCAAGATGAAGGATACGGCCATGCTTCTATATATCATCTATATAGTGATCACGGTCAGATGCAATATTTCCTATATTTTGAGCGGGATGACCCTTTATGAAGCGCTTACACTGGCCTTTGGTACAGTGGGCACCGGCGGATTCGGACTATATAATGACTCAATGGCGTCTTTTACCCCGCTGCAGCAGAACCTTATGACATTTTTCATGATCATAAGCGGAATAAACTACAGTGTTTATTTCTGTATCGCGGTAGGAAATCTGAAGGAGATATTTTCGATTGAGGAGGTCAGATATTACCTGCTTATAATCTTTGCCAGCGTTGTTGCAATAGCCTACAATATACTGCCCATATACGGGAATGTGGGCACCTCGTTCAGGCATTCCGCGTTTCAGGTGGCGTCAATAATAACCACGAGCGGCTTTTCCACGGCGGATTTTGATCTGTGGCCTGAGTTCGCCAAGGGTATAATTGTGCTTTTGATGGTGATAGGAGCCTGCGCGGGCAGTACAGGCGGCGGATTTAAGGTCTCAAGAGTGCTTATCCTCATGAAAGGTGTCGGTAAAGAGATAAGCTCCATAATTCATCCTCAGAGAGTAAAGAAGCTGTATCTTGACAGGGAGCCTCTTCAGGAGGAGACGGTCCGCACTACAAACGCTTACGCAGCAATATACGCTGTCATACTCATCATTTCGGTGATGCTTATCACATTTGACGGCTTTGATCTCACTTCAAACCTTACTGCGGTGCTTGCGACCCTCAATAACATAGGACCGGGGCTGAATGCCGTCGGGCCAACACAGAATTTCGGCGTGTTCAGCAGCTTTTCCAAATGTGTACTGATCTTTGATATGCTGGCAGGAAGGCTTGAGCTGTTCCCGATACTTATCCTATTACTTCCCTCCTGCTGGAGAAAATACTGATGAAACAAGGCGAGGGCTTCACCACCGGAAGCTGCGCGGCAGCGGCTGCGAAGGCAGCCGCCTACATGCTTCTGACAGGAGACAGGATCAATGAGGTTGACATAATCGTGCCAAGAGGTGACGTATTCAAAGCTGAACTATGTAACGTTATGTCAACTGACAAATCTGTACGCTGCGCTGTGCAAAAAAACGGCGGTGATGATCCGGACATCACCACGGGAATGATGATATATGCAGAAGTGTCATATAGTACCCGTAATACTATACATATATCCGGCGGGAAAGGGATCGGGAGGGTCACCAGGCCCGGGCTGGATCAGCCGGTTGGGGAAGCCGCTATCAACTCTGTACCGAGACAAATGATATTGTCTGCGGTACAGGAGGTATGTGATGAGGCGGGATACGAAGGAGGGCTGGATATCGTTGTTTCGGCTCCCGGAGGTGAGGAGATCGCAAAAAGGACTTTCAATCCCAGATTGGGAATAGAAGGCGGCATTTCCATAATCGGTACATCGGGTGTCGTGGAGCCCATGAGCGAAAAAGCCCTGAAAGATGCCATATATGTGGAATTAAAACAACGACGGGCATTAGGGGAGACGGGAATTGTGATATCCCCGGGGAATTACGGAAGACAGTTTTTGCTTGAGTACTATGGTTACGATATAGACAGAGCCGTAAAATGCTCCAACTTTATAGGGGATACCATGGATATGTGCGTGGAGCTGGGATTTACAGACGTGATCCTCGCAGGACATACCGGCAAGCTTGTAAAGGTTGCCTCCGGGATAATGAACACACACAGCCATGAGGCGGATGCCCGTATGGAGACAATTGCAGCGGCAGGCATAAGGGCAGGTATCCCTCTGGAAACGCTGAATGAGATACTGGATTCGGTTTCAACTACGGAGGCTTTTCAAAAGATACAAAAATATGATGAGGCAAACCCGGGGCTGAATACGTTGGATTGTGTTATGTCAACTATAATCGGACGCATACAATCCTATCTCGAATTCAGGACGGCAAAGAGAATAAACATTGAAACCACAATATATTGTGGCGATATTGCACTGTTGAGTGAAAGCAGCCACATGAGATCTGCACTTGAGCGGATCGTAAAAAAACAGGAAAAAAGGATAATATAAATGGTACACTTTGTAGGAGCCGGGAGCGGAGCGGCTGATCTTATCACGGTACGAGGACAGAAGCTTCTGTCAGAAGCTGACGCGGTGATCTATGCCGGCTCTCTGATCAATAAGGAACTGCTGAATTATTGCAAAAAAAATGTTACACTATACGACAGCGCAGAGTTGACTCTTGAGGAAGTTATCGGCATCATTAAGGATTCCTGTGACAGGGGGCAGGATGTCGTGCGGCTTCATTCCGGAGATCCCTCTGTATACGGGGCGATTCGGGAACAGATAGATGCGTTATGCAAACTGGATATCCCTTTTGATATCACTCCCGGAGTTACAGCGGCGATGGCTGCCGCGGCAAGTTTCGGCCTTGAGTATACGCTGCCGGGGGTTACACAAAGCTTCGTGGTCACCAGAATGGCAGGGAGGACAGATGTGCCTGAGTCTGAGAGTATAGAGCGTTTTGTTTCAACGGGAGCGTCGGTTGCGGTCTACCAGTCAGCTTCGCTTACGGAGGAATTGTCTGAAAGACTGGTCTCGAGGGGAATATCTGAGAATATGCCTGTGGCGGTGGTGTACAAAGCCTCGTGGAAGGACGAAAAAAGGTTCATCTGTACACTGGGAACCCTTACGGAGACGGTCAGCAGGGAAGGAATAAAAGGGCTTGCGGTGATACTTATAGGATCTGCCATAGGGCAGCTCGTAAGAGATGGGTTGTATGAAAGGTCTAAGCTGTATGATCCGTCATTTGCCACGGGCTACAGGGACAAAAAGGAAGAATAAAGGATTCTATGGAAACGGCTATCATCACTTTTACTGATAAGGGCAGGGAGCTTTCGGAAAAGCTCATGGAAAAAGTATCCTTATTTAAGGATGCCAGAACGTATCACGCACATGGAAAGAAAGACACTGAAAGTTTACATAAATTTATCAAAGAAAATTTCATAAAAGACGGTGCGCTCATATTCATAGGAGCCGCAGGGATAGCGGTAAGGCTTATCGCCCCATATGTAAAGGACAAGATGACAGATCCTGCGGTGCTGGTGGTTGATGAACTGGGGAAATTCGTGATTCCCATATTATCTGGACATATAGGCGGCGCCAATGAGATCAGCGCAAAGATATCGACAGTTATCAATGCAATTCCAATCATAACAACCGCTACAGATATTAATGATAAGTTTGCAGTGGATATATATGCCAAAGAGAACGGCCTCGAGCTTCCTGACAGAGCGGATATAGTTGAGATATCCTCCAGAGTTCTCGAGGGGGGAGAGGTAAAGATCAGAAACAACCCTGAGGAGGACTCGGTCTGTATCACAATAGAGGATGCCATGATCAGACTCAAAAGGAAACCGTATGTTCTCGGCATAGGCTGTAAAAAGGGGATAAGATGCTCACAGCTTGAAGGGTATATCAATGAGATCCTGAATGATTACAGACTGAGCATAAACGATATCGGGCTTATCGCAACGATTGATATTAAAAAGGATGAGAAGGGTCTGCTGGAGTGGTGTGAAGCGCACAAAAAGAAGCTTCTGACCTTCACTCCAGCGGAGCTTATGCGGCAGGAGGGAGATTTTTCAAGATCTGATTTTGTCAGACAAAACACAGGTGCCGATAACGTCTGTGAGAGGGCGGTGGTTGCTGCCGGATGCAGATTGTTTGCCAAGAAGATGACAAAATCAGGGATCACAGTAGCGATAGGTATAAGGGAGCCTGCCAGATAATGGGCGGAAAGCTCTTTGTCACAGGGATAGGGCCGGGCTCCGAGGGGTATCTTACCCCGGATGCGGTGCAGTCTTTAGAGGACGCGGATATCATCGTCGGCTATTCAGTTTACATAAAGCTATTGCCAGATCGTTTCAGTTCAAAGGAGATCTATGCGACGGGGATGGGAGGCGAGACGGAGCGTTGCAGATATGCTCTGGATAAAGCGGCCGAAGGAAAGAATGTCACTGTCATATGCAGCGGAGATCCCGGAGTGTACGGGATGGCGAGTCTGATATATGATCTTTCATCCGGGATAGA
>JAFUWM010000274.1 GCA_017483425.1 Lachnospiraceae bacterium
GTACAGCCAGTCCGCAAGCTCATATTTAAGCTCCTCCGGATCAGGGTTTTTGGCGGCTACTATAATCTCAGTACACTCCTCGCCCACCTTCTTCAGTATCTTGTCTATACCCTTGTCAAAGAGGTAATTTGTGTATGAGCCCTCCTTCGGATGATCACGTCTGTCAACTATGGTTGCATATTCACGCTCAAAGACCTTCAGAGGATTAGAGTCACTGTACTCCCTCTTTATCATCTCATTAAAGAAGCATGATCTGGCGCCTGTATGGCAGGCTTTTCCGATCTGTAAAACCTTTGCGAGTATAGTATCCTTGTCGCAGTCTGCCGTGAGGCTCTTTACAAACTGGTAATGTCCGGATGTGTCACCCTTTGTCCAAAGCTCGTTTCTGCTCCTCGACCAGTAGGTCATCTTACCCGTGGCAAGAGTTTTTTCAAATGCCTCTTTGTTCATATACGCAAGCATGAGCACTTCATTTGTCTTATAATCCTGAGCGATGACGGGTATCATGTCGTCACTGTTCTTTACAAGATCCTCCCATGCTATCTTGCTCTCATAAGTATTTACAGGGATACCGAGACCTTTGCACTGTCTCTTGAAATCCATGAAATCATCCGCGGATATATCCAGCACACCGCCCGCGATACCGGCTATCTCATACGACCGTAAAACCGCCGCCGCCTCATGAAGAGACTCTTTTTCAAGCAGGGGGATCAGATCCACACTCATGGGATTTGAATTGTCCGAGCAGTGGGTCTTGAACCATTTATCCGTCTCTTCAAGCTGGTCTTCATTTATCAGAAGCACCAGCCCTATATAGTTCTTTATCTCGCTCTCTCCCGCATCAAGCTCCGAGGTATCAGCTACAGACGCGGCGATCTTTTCCCTGCCGAAGCGTTTTGAGACTTCTTTGGCAAGTTCAATGTTTTCTGATTTTGAAAAGTTGAGCGCCGCTATCTCACATCCGGCATACAGAAGCTTCTTTATATCCTCCGCTCTTTTGACATTTCCCGCGCCTATGAGCGGGATATCAACCGTATGACTTATGGCCTTTATTATCTCAAGATTCTTCTCGTGCCCCGCGTCATTTACCGAAAAATCAAAAATGATGATTGAATCAGCTCCGTGATTCTCAAAATCGGAAGCAAGCTGCACGGGGTTTTCGGAAACCTTTGATCTGTCATGCAGGCTCTTTACCGCCAGTCCGTTGCTTAAATAAATACACGGTATTATCTGTTTATATTCCATCACAAAGCCCCCTTTGTCGAAAGCACATCCTCTATCCTATCGTCAAAACCCGTCGCCATGTCAAGAGCCTTCGCGAAAGCCTTAAACGAGGCCTCAGCGATATGGTGCGAATTAAGTCCGTCAAGCTGCTTCAAATGCAGGTTCATCCCGGCATTGCTTGAAAGTGCATAAAAGAATTCCCTTACCATGCACATTTCCATATCCCCGCATCTTTCCTGGGGAAAAGTAAGATCAAAGTTAAAATACGGTCTGCCGCAAAGATCTATCGCACAGGCTATGAGCGCTTCATCCATTGGAAGCAGGAAGTGTCCGTATCTTCTGATGCCCTTTTTATCCCCGACAGCCGCCTTTATGACCTGACCGAGCACGATCCCCGTATCCTCTATCGTATGATGCGTATCCACATCAAGATCCCCCTTGCAGGTAAGGTACAGGTCAAACAATCCATGCCTCGCGAAGCCCTCAAGCATATGATCAAAAAAACCGACACCTGTATTTATCTCGGACTTCCCTTCGCCGTCCAGTATCAGTTCAAGGCTTATATCCGTTTCTTTTGTTTTCCTGCTGATCTTTGATACCCGCTTATTCATTATGAAACCTCTCTGATGTCTATTGATCTTTCATTCATTCTCGAAACGTACCGCGATCGAGTTAGCGTGTGCCGTAAGCCCTTCTGATCTGGCAAATGTCTCTATATCCTTATGTACAGCCTTCAGTGAATCCCTCGTATAGCATATAACAGAGGATTTTTTGATGAAATCATCCACCGAAAGAGGCGAAAAGAACTTTGCGGTACCATTTGTCGGAAGTACATGGTCCGGTCCGGCAAAGTAATCCCCCAAAGGCTCAGAGGAATACTCTCCGAGGAATATAGCCCCCGCATTTTTGACCTTTGTCATGGTTCCCCATGGATCCTTTGTAACTATCTCAAGATGCTCCGACGCTATATCATTTACCGCGTCTATCGCATCCTCCATGTTATCAGCGATCAGGGCATAGCCGTAGTTTTCAAGCGATTTTTCTATGATGTCACGTCTTGAAAGCGTTCCAAGGAACTTTTTTATCGAATCATTAACTTTATTCACAAGCTCCTCCGATGTAGTCACGAGAATGGCGGACGCCATCTCATCATGCTCCGCCTGACTCAAAAGATCGGCGGCGACATAGCGGGGATTCGCGGTATCGTCAGCAAGCACCATTATCTCCGAAGGACCTGCTACCGAGTCAATGGAAACATGCCCGTATACGGCTCTTTTAGCGAGAGCCACGAATATATTCCCCGGTCCCACTATCTTATCGACCTTCGGCACTGATCCCGTGCCATAAGCCATTGCCGCTATAGCCTGCGCTCCGCCGGTCTTGAATATCCTGCGGACTCCCGTGATCTTCGCGGCGGCAAGCACCACCGGCGAGACCTTTCCGTCTTTGCCTGCCGGTGTACACATTATTATCTCGGAAACTCCGGCGCACTGCGCAGGGGTGATGTTCATCAGAACAGTAGAGGGATAGGCTGCTTTTCCGCCGGGAACGTAAACCCCGACTCTCTCTATGGGGGTTATGCGCTGCCCTAAGATCGAACCGTCATCCTTAGTAGTAAAAAAGCTCTGCCTTACCTGTTTTTCATGATATGTCTTTATATTCGCATAGGACTTTTCCATGACCTTATAAAGCTTATGATCGACTGCCTTTGCGCCCTCCTCGATCTCGTCATCTGATACCATGAAATTACCGGCATCAAGCTCGCAGCCGTCAAACTGCCTTGCATAATCAAATATCGCGCTGTCGCCATTCTTACGGACATTTTCTATAATATCCTGAACCTTGTCCTCAATGTCTCCGTAATCATTTGTACTGCGCTTTAAGAGCTTTTCAAGCAGATCCTTTTTTGTTTCTTTATTAAGCCTTATTATCTTAAGCATACATAATCACCTTTCAGACAAAACATCAGAAAGCTCCTTTATAAGCTTATTTATCCTGTATGCGTGGATCCGCATGGATACCGTATTAACGACAAGCCTCGCGGAAAGCGGAACGACCTCCTCCAGCACGATGAGACCGTTTTCCTTCAATGTGCTCCCTGTCTCTACTATGTCACAGATCACATCGGAAAGTCCCACAATGGGAGCAAGCTCTATGGAACCGTTAAGCTTTATTATATCCACGGTCTGATGCTTTACATTCTGGAAATAATCCTTAGTTATCTCAGGATACTTGGTCGCGACCCTTATCATTTCATGATGCTTCAAAAGCTCTCCTGCGCTCTCCGGTCCCGCTATGCACATACGGCATTTCCCGATCTCAAGATCCAGTACCTCAAATATCTTGCGGCCTTCCTCAAGTATTGTATCCTCGCCGACCACACCTATATCCGCCGCTCCGTATTCGACATAGGTTGGCACGTCAGGTCCTTTTGCGAGGAATACCTTTACCTTGTTTATCTCATCGGTGAATATGAGCTTTCGAGTGTCCTTGTCCTCGATCTCTGACAGACAGATACCTGTCTTTTCAAGCATCTCGATAGTTTTGTCCGCCAGACGGCCCTTTGTAAGCGCAAATGTCAGATAACCGTCATCTTTTGATCTTCCGCTCTCCTCATTTGAAAGGGCAGTCACAAGATCATCAAGAGACAGCGTGAAACCGAGCGCGGGAGCGTCATGCCCGAATTTAGAAAGAAGATTGTCATATCTTCCGCCCTTTAGGATGGCGTCACCGAGTGACGACGTGTAAGCCCTGAAAATAATGCCTGTGTAATAATTATATTTTGAGAGCATCGAAAGATCGAAAGTTATGTATTTCTGGATCCCTCTTCTTTCGGCCTGATCGTATACCGCCTTAAGCCTCTCTATAGCGGCCTTTGACCGGTCATTTGAAATGCCTACCAGCGCTTTGTCAAGCACCGATACATCGCCAAAAAGCTCCACGCAGCGAAGGAGCTTGTCAACCTGGGATTCAAGCATCTCAATGCCTTTCATGAGATTTGCGGCAGCGAACTGATTTTTATTGCCTATCTCATCCCTTAGATTCATTTCAAGCTCACCGTCGATCTCGGCTTCCTCGCATAATCCCTTGAAATATCCGGCATTCCCAATACAGATCTGAAAGTCCTTAAGGCCTGCCGATCTTAAGAGCTCTACCGCCATCGCGATCATCTCGCCGTCGGCTTCGACGGTGCTGTCGCCCATATACTCGGCACCAAGCTCGGTATTCTCCTTTAGCTTGCCGGAAAGAGATCTCGAATTGGCAAAGACATTGCCGGAATAAGAAAGCTTGACATGCACATTGTCTTCTATGAAGTATTTAGCTGCCGCCCTTGCGACTCCCGGCGTAAAATCAGGCCTTAAGACAAGTGTGTTATTATCCTTGTCAAAAAACTTATAGAGCTCGTCTGACGGCGTAGTGCCGATCTCTCCCGAATAAACGTCGAAATACTCAAAGCTCGGTGTATCTATTTCCGTATAGCCGTAATTCCTTAAGATCTGGAGAAACTCCAGTTGAAGCGAAAGTTTTCTCTCGTAATCACTCCCGTATATATCCCTGACACCCTCAGGAGTATGTAATAATCTGTTTTCCATGGAAAGTATTATACCACATTTGTAAGCTCGGGAATACCTCGCCAACAAATGCGGTATAACTCGCACATAAGCGATTAAAATACAATCGCTCTGTTATATCAGATTTTCTCATCCTCAGCAGTTTACGTTTGGATTGGCTCTTAATCTCTGTACTGTTGCCCAGTCAACTTCCTGTGCGTTATATGGATTTTTACCAAAGGAGTTTGCATACTTTATAGCTGCATCCCTTGAGGGAAATCTTCCGAGTACGTTGCAGTTGTTATTATCAAGCACCTCCCATGGATAGTTCGGGTCTGAACCTTCTACCACGGCTGAGTTAAATATCATTCCGCCGGAAATATTGTCAAGTTCTTCCTCTGTCAATTTGTTTAATTCTGCCATGTCGCACCTCCTAAAATAAATACTGTTCGCCTGGTCAAATACGATGATTGATTTTCTGATAAAAATCAATCATCTATATATTTATACGATACATGATACATAAATGGCAAATAAATTATTCATCCGTCTTTTCTCTTCTGTCAAGATCAAGCTGGATATAATCAAGATACGGTATGAGGATCCCCGGTTTGGGCTTTATTTCATAGCTCATATCAAGCTCTTCAAATCTGAAGCTCTTGCGTCCGCCATCCTTCATCCTCCTCCAGAATATCATAAGCTGTCTGAAAGTAAGGTAATACATGATCTGTCTGTTGGTAAACTGTATAAGGACGAATGAGATACCATCCTGTCTTTCAAACTCCTCCATAAAATATACCTGATGCTCATGGATATTATCCAGTGGAAATCTGTCGGTACTGCACTCCTTTGCATCAAAGCATATAGGTATCCCCTGCGCCAGACCAATATAGTCAACCGTTGACTGTTGTTCAAAATACGCCAGTGTGATCTGGTGTGAGCCTTTATCCATCTTTACCGGCGTAATAGGCGTGGGTATCTTCTGGACAAGCGCAAGATGCGACTGTTCGTACTTTTCATTTGTGCGGTTTACGAGTTCCTCTAAAGCGGAGCCTCTGAGTCCCCTTGAATTCCATGTTGCCATATCGTTAAATACTATTCCTTTATCTTAGGATCTGATCTATAAGCTTCTGCATATCCTCCGGTATCTTTGCGAATACCGTAAGGCCATCCAGTATCTCCGACGGGAGCTCTGTCCTGTATGCATGAAGCATCGGTCTTTTTACATTGTTCTGCCGCTTTTCACTTTTTCCGTATTTAATGTCTCCAACGACAGGATGTCCTATATGTGCCATCTGCGCCCTTATCTGATGCTTCCTCCCCGTGATAAGCAAAACCTCGGCATAGGTATACTTCTCATCAGAAGAAATAACGCTTAGATCAGTGATTATCTCCTTATAACCGGGCTCCCGCTCATCCGATATGCTGACCTTATTATCTTTATCCGAAGGACTTATAAAGGAAACCAGATGCAGATCTTTATCTATCTTTCCGTACAGCAGTGTCCTGTAATACTTGCGTATCCTGTGATCCTTTATCGCTTTATTAAGCGCCTTTAAGCCGTTTACTGACTTCCCGCAAAGAACTATGCCGGAGGTGTTTGTATCAAGCCTGTTGCATACAGAGGGCTTAAAAACTCCTGTGCTACCCGTATATGAAAGCAGCATGTCATTCAGCGATACCTTCCCGCTGCTGTCACTCTGAGAGCGCAGACCCGCTGGCTTATCATAGAAAAGAAAATCATTATCTTCATACAGGATGCGCGCCTCTTCCAGAGACGGATGCCCCGGGCTTGATCCTGCGTCCTTTATTTTTTGCAAAGTATCCTGCAGACGCTGTGATCCGTGTCCACTATGGAATTTTTCAAAGGTTTCATCCGATAAGAAAAAAACTACCCTGTCTCCTGCCCTCAGGATATCCTGTCCGCTGCATTTTTTCCCGTTCAGTTCTATGTTTTTGTTTCGTATAAATTTGTACAGGAGGCTTCTCGGCGCTTCGCCCAGAGTTTTTGATGCATATTTCAGCAGGGTAAGACCTTCTTCTTTTTCGGAGATGACAAACTCCTTCAAAGTGAGAGCCTCTCAATAAGATGCAGCACCGAAAGCTCTTCCTTCAGGTCGCTGCCGTCCTGCCGTCCTGCGAGAGTCTCAAGCCTTTCAGAAAATTTAGCTCTTTCCTTAAAGACCTTGATGTTTAAATCATGGTATTTATTGGCAGTAAACATATCCTTAAGATGCTTCTCAAGCTTCGGTATATCCGTCTTTTCGTAATCAGTATATCCCAGCAGGCTTCCCTCGGACGCGATAAAGACATTGACTCCATAGCTCTTATCCGGGGTTGTGATTATGGAATCATAAAATACCGGCACCTTACCCCTGATGCTTTCGATTGATTCGTACACCTCATTTTTCCCCGAGGGAAATCTCATAAACATTATAAAACGTACCAAGGCCATAGCTGCGGGGATGCAAATCACGACCGTGACAATTCCCACTGCGGTCCTATTCATCGGGAAAAAATGAAGCCCCGTAAAATAGATCAAAGCTGCAGCAGCGGCGAGAAGTATTGCCGTTATGCAGCTTTTTTTCTTCATTGAAGCAATATATCCGAACTGCCCTTTTTTCATTTCATCTCACGGAGCAGCGAGCACAAGAGCTCAAAGGTGCGATGCGTAGATGCTATGGACAAGGTTTCCTTCGGAGTGTGCGCTCCCCGTATAGTAGGACCGAAAGAGACTATATCTACAGGCTTAAGCGAATGATAGATGACGCCGCATTCAAGTCCCGAGTGTATCCCCTTTACTACAGGGGACTGTCCGTACTGGCTCTCATAGAGTCTGATAAGCATTGATCTTATCTCGGATTCTTCATTATACTCCCACGCCGGATAGTCTCCCTTTTCAGTATATTCCGCCCCGACTATCTCGGCTATTGCCCGAAGCTTGGCGGAAAGCGCGTATTTCTCTGTGGAAATGGAGCTTCTCAATGCGGCCTCTAAAGTGAATCTGTCCTCCGAAAGTCTCATAATGCCAAAATTGAGGCTTGTTTCCACAAGGCTCTCCTGCCCCTGATCCCGGCACATCTTGATGACACCGTCCGGAACGGCGGTAAGAAGGAACATCATCCGCCTTGCCGATTCGTTCCTTACGACCTTTCGCTCTGTCTCGCCGAGGTTCTCACAGTATATCATGAGATTCTTTTCATTGGCGCGGTATTCATTCTTTATGATCTCTTCGAACTCTGCTATGGTCTGCTCAAAAACAATGGAATTTTCCGTAGATACCTGTATATGACAGCCTGCTTCCCTCGGGATCGCGTTGTCCATGAGCCCGCCGGCAAGCTCCACTATACGGAACTTCATCCGCTGCTGTAAAAATCCAAGAAGCCTTCCCATAACCACTATCGCATTCGCGTAGTATCTGTCGATCATATCTCCCGAGTGTCCGCCGTGAAGCCCCGACACCACGACATCATATTCGATGCCTTTATGCATTTTCAAGTCAACAGGCAGGTTTATCCTTCCGCTCATGCCTCCGGCACAGCTCACGTAAATGACACCCTCATCCTCAGAGTCAAGATTTATGACCCTACGTGACTTGATATTCGCGTAATTCAGTGACTTTGCGCCTTCCATTCCCGTTTCCTCATCAACGGTAAATACGGCCTCCAGTGCGGGATGCTCATATTCATCAGAATCAAGGATCGCAAGGATCATGGCAACTGCTATGCCGTCATCGGCTCCAAGGGTCGTACCGCGGGAGAACACATCATCATCCATCATAGCGATCGGAAGGGGATCTTTCTTGAAATCATGTCTTGAATCGGCCGCTTTTTCGCATACCATGTCCATATGCCCCTGCAGACAGATAGAGGGAGAATCCTCATATCCCGCGCTTGCGCCTTTATATATGATTATGTTTCCGCAGGGCTCCTGATTGACCTTAAGGCCTCTGTCTTCAGCGAATTTTTTTAAATACGCCGAGAGCTGCCTCGTATTCCCGGATCCATGCGGTATCATACAGATCTCTTCAAAAAAATCAAATACCGTTTGGGGTTCTATACCTTTAAGTACCGCCATCAGATTTTCCTTCCCGTTTATAAAAAAGGAGGGCATTTGTCTCCCTCCTGTCAATAATACCCTTTACTGCGAAAAAGCGATCAGATATCATCTATATCGTCATCGTTTATCTCTTCCCTTATGGAATTAGCTCTGTCCACTACAGGAGGTCTGCCCGCATCAGACTGTCTGCCCTGCCCCTGCGTCTGGGAATTTCTGTTCTGTACCTGAACCTGCCCCTGTGATGCTCCCGGAACTACTACCTGCTCCGTGCCTGATGCTATAGCCAGCTGAGCCCTGTCATTATTTACAACCTGCAGACAGTTTGAAAGCGAATTTATGAGATCCGTATATCTGCCCTGAGCATCATTTATGGCCTTTGTAAGTATGTCGGATATGCCCGCAAGCGAATCATCCGTATACTTCATCGCTGACATCTGGTAGTTGTTTGCCTCGGTAGTCGCCTGATTCAGAAGATCCATGGCGTTCATGTTTGCCTGATTGACAACTTCCTGAGCCTGAGCATATGCCTGCTGCATAATCTCGTTTTTCTCCACAAGCTCGCCCTGCTTTTCCTCAGCCTTAGCCAGAAGCTGGTTGGCCGTGGCCTTAGCGTTATCAAGGATCGCATCCCTGTTGGCGACTATCTGTCTGCTGTGCTTTATCTCTTCGGGGATATTATTCTTAAGCTCCTCAAGGAGATCATATATATCATCCTTATTTACTATTATGCTTTCCTTATTGCTGAAAGCCGCAAACTTACATGTGTCAAGGTACTCGTAAATATCTTCTATCGTCTGTTCAATCTTACTGGCCATCTCTCTTCCTACTTCTTTTTATACTTATCAAAAATAAGCTTTTCTATCTCCTTAGGAACAAACTTGCTTATATCCCCTCCGAAA
>JAFUWM010000275.1 GCA_017483425.1 Lachnospiraceae bacterium
AGAGCGCATAGTCTCCGCTGTGATAGCTTGCCGGCCCGAAGATATCCGTAAGTGCTATATAGTCATATTCTGCTTCAGTCACAACAACCCCTCTTTCAGTGTCAACAGTAGCGTTCGCTCCCACATCCTTTATCTCATACTCGCCGGTTTCTTCATTCTGAATATATGAACCGAGATTTTCAGATGCGGGAGCCGGGGTAGAGTCACGCTTCCAGTTAAGGGGATTTATAGAAATTCCACCCTCCTGAACCACGAGATTGTATTCGTTTTTATTGTCCTTACCCTCGGTATTCCATGATACTACCACACCTGTGTCGTCTTCGCCCTCGGCAAACTTAATATGGGGATTTTCCTCAAGATCCTTTTTCGTCACGCTGAAGCCTATCGCATAGGCGGCTACCATCCTCTCATAGTAGTCAGGGTGCTCCTTGAAATATTCTTTAAGCGCGATCTTTGTGAGAGCGGCTCCCTGTGAATGACCCGCGATTATAAAAGGACGGCCGTCGTTATAATTCTCAAAATAATAATCCAGCGCAGCGAATATATCCGTCCTCGGATAGCTCATAAGGCAGGTCGTCATGTCTCCGGCCTCTCCCGCTTCCGCTTCTATATTCATATTTGCCTGCCTGTAATACGGTACAAATACATTGGTGCTTTCTTCAAAAACCGATGCCTGTCCCTTATATACGTCATCTATCGTATCAAGCATCTGCTTCTCATCTATCGCGGCATAATCGCCCCCGTCCTCATCATCAAAGATCGTAGGATAAATGAAGAAAGTATCGACTTCCTTGGTGGCCTCCGGTATCCTGTACCAGTGTGCCTCGTCAGAATAGTCGGTCGGGGTGATGCTTTCAGTTTCCCCGACACTCCCTGAGTTATCCGCCTTACTTCCGCATCCCGCAAGAAGCATCGCAAGAGTAAGTGAAATACATAATAATAATCCGGCTGCTTTTTGTTTCATTGTCTTTTGTCCCTCCTGTAGTTTTCAGCTTTATCCAAATACTTTTTCCCTAAGCTTCAGTCCCGTGGGAGTCGTCGCGAGTCCGCCTCCCGCCGTTTCCTTAAGTGCCGCGGGAAGCGCGTCTCCCACTTCCCTCATGGCATCAATACATTCATCCGCGGGGATCTTTGGCCTGACCCCGGCAAGCGCCATGTCAGCGCTTGAAAACGCTATCACAAGTCCCGTCGCATTCCTCTTGATGCATGGGATCTCTACCAGACCCGCTACGGGGTCACATACAAGCCCCAGCTGCCCCGCGACTGCTATCGCGCAAGCATCCGCGCATTGTAAGGGACTTCCACCCATTATCTCGACCATGGCCGCAGCCGCCATTGCCGCGGCGCTTCCGCACTCCGCCTGACAGCCTCCTTCCGCGCCCGCTATGCTCGCCCGTGACGCTATCACCATTCCGAAAGCTCCGGCAGTAAACATTGACATTATCACTTCTTTTTCGGAAAATCCCTTATCCTCGCACATGGATATAAGGCAGCCCGGCAGGATTCCGCAGCTTCCGGCTGTAGGCGCCGCGACAATCTTTCCCATAGCGGCATTGCAGCCCGCAACCGCAAGGGCTCTGGACATGGCCTTTGATATGAAGCTTCCGCAAAGAGTATCCTCCCTTTGGGCGTACTCTTTCATCAGATAACCTTCCCCTCCGGTAAGCCCTGACATTGACTTCAGATCCTTTTTTTGCCCCTCCTCTATGGAATGGCGCATTATCTCGAAGTCAGTCTCCATTCTCTCATATACCTCAAGCTCTGACTTTTCCATGCTTTCAGCATGATCCCTGAGCACGATAACGCTTATCTTTTCTCCACTGTCCTCGGCAGCTTTTACAAGCTCGCTTATGGATTCATATTTTAGCAAGATGATTCCCCCTATAACTTTCTGATCAATATCGCGTTTGATATATACTTCAGTTTTCTCAGGTCTTCTATAAGGGTGTCCGGAGGATTTCCGTCGATCTCTATCGTCATTATTGCCTCCCCTCCCTTTGCCTGTCTTGAAAGCCTGAAGCCCGCGATGTTCAGATCCTCATACTGCCAGTGCATTATATTGGTGACGCTCGCTATCACTCCGGGTTTATCTTCATGCATGACAAGAAGCGTGTTTTTGTCGCCGCTGAAGCTTACCCTCATGCCGTTAATATGATCGACCTTGATATTTCCCCCGCCGACGCTCGCGCCCTGCACCGTTCCTTCCGCTCCGTCCTCTGTATAGTACTTTATGCTTGCCGTGTTGGGATGCGCGTCGCGGATGTTCTCTTTGATAAATGAATACTGCATCCCTTTTTGATCAGCGATCATAAGCGCGTCACGTATCTCAGGTGAATAGCTGTGATAGCCCATTATCCCTGCAAGCAAAGCCCTGTCCGTGCCGTGGCCTTTATAAGTCTGGGCAAAGGAGCCCGACAGCGTGATCTCAACCCTTGCAGGTATCCTGCCGTCAGACAGTTTATTTACGACCCTCCCGAGACGCACGGCGCCCGCAGTATGAGAACTTGACGGCCCTATCATTACGGGGCCTATGATATCAAACACATTCATGATCCGGCTCCTAGATATCTACCTTTGTTTCCCCGCCGAGGAAGGTCGGCAGGCTTTTTCCGTTCTTCTTCCAGTGGTGATACTCCGCTGTCGCCGTAAAGAGCGCGTCTCCTGATGAATTCAGCGCTGTCTCGAATGAATCCTGTATCACATTTATTATGTATCCGACTCCTACCATCTGCATCGCGACATCCTGAGGGATACCGAAAAGCGAGCAGGCCATCGGGATCAAAAGCAGCGATCCACCTGCCACACCCGAGGTTCCGCAGGCCGCCAGAGTTGACAGCAGGGAAAGGATTATGGCTGACGGTATATCCACTTCAAGCCCTATCGTATTAGCCGCCGTCATGGTCATGATAGTGATGACGACCGCTGCCCCGTCCATGTTTATGGTTGCTCCGAGCGGTATGGATACGGAATATATATCCTCATCCAGTCCGAGCTTTTTACATAGCTCCATGTTTACCGGGATATTTGCGGCTGATGACCTCATAAAGAAAGCCATTACCGCGCTTTCCCTCAGACAACGGAATACAAGCGGATAAGGATTGGCCCTTATGGCGAGGAATACAAGGATCGGATTCAATACCAGCGCGACAACGAGCATCGTTCCCACTAAAAGCAGAAGCAGCTTTCCGTAGTCAACAAAAATGGAAAGCCCGCTCTCCGATATCGTGTCATAGATCAGTCCCATGATACCGAAGGGCGCAAGATTTATTATCCATCCGACAAGCTTTGATACCGCATCCGCAAGGTCTGAGATCACCTGCTTTGTAGCGTCCTTCGCAAGCTTTTTAAATACAATGCCCAAAAGCACCGCCCAGAAGAGGATGCTTACATAATTTGCGTTTGCAAGAGCATCCACCGGATTGCTGACCATGCTTAAAACAAGGTTTTCAAGCACCTCTCCTACCCCCGAGGGCGCTGAGCTCACATCTGCCTCACCAGTGAGCGTTACCGTGAGAGGAAACATAAAGCTCGCCGCGACTGCGACAAGACCGGCCATCAGGGTTGAAAACAGATACAGGAATATAACGAATCCAAAACGGCTGTCGAAGCCCGTCGTCCCCTGCGCCAATGATGATATCACCAGCACGAAGACCAGTATAGGAGCCACCGCTTTAAGGGCACCTACAAAAAGACTTCCGAGAATAGGTATCACGGAATTTCCAGGGATAATAATTCCCAGTGCCGCGCCTATTACAAGCCCTATGAAGATACGAATTATCAGGCTTGTATTGTTGTATTTTTCAATTATTTTCACGCTGATTCCCTCCTCATGATCCAAAACTAAATAATTATACCATATACACCGGTAGGCACACCAAATCTTCGTTTTACCATAGCAGGCGCTCAAAAACAGCCAAAGGGCTATTTTTGTTATACCATGTCCCCCCATGAACACTTCAAGCCCATGTATTGCTGAGATGAATTAAAACATCCGGCAGTATCAGTTGATCTCCGATACTGCCGGATGTGCGAGTCCTTTTTACTTTTGCGTTTCCTGCGCCGGAGATATCACATCTCTGCCTGCTGTCTGTAGTACGACGCTATCCTGTCCCAGGCATTCACCTGAATGTTGTAGTAATAGAAATCATAATCATGCTGGTGCAGGCTCTCAGGTCCGAAAGCATCCGTGCTTGAGAAGAAATCATCGCTTGTCGTGCAGATCACGGTACCCCTCTCGGTATCAACGGTCGCATCGGCCAGGTCGGGAACCATCTCAAAGTCAAGGGTACCCTTGACCTGCTCACGGCTTCCCAGACTCTGTGATGGCGAAGCGGCAGTCTCATCCCTCGTCCATGTGATGGGATTTATGGATATCGCGCCCTCCTCTACGAGCAGAGTATTACCCGCCGTATAATTTCCGGGGCCTTCCGTGTTCCATGAAACTATGACTCCCGTGTCGTCGGATCCGTTTGCGAATTTAAGATACGGATGCTCCGCAAGATAAGCCCTGTCTATTGAGAAGCCTATCGGATATGCGGCGACCATCCTGTCAAGAAGCTCGGGGTGTGCCTGCATGTATTCGCCAAGTATTATTTTCACCATGCAGGCGCCCTGTGAATGTCCCGCAAGTATGAAAGGCTTGCCTTTGTTATAATTTGCAAAATAATAGTCAAGAGCGGCATAAACGTCAGTCCTCTGCTCCTGCATCTGATACTCTTCATATTCCTTGCCTGTGAGCGAGCTCGCGACATTCATGTTCGTTTGCCTGTAGTATGGGGCGTAGATATTACAGGAGCTCTCAAAGCAGGAGGCAGTCTTAGCGTAGTTTGCCCTTGCTACCGCCCTTATTATCGCGTTGTCGTCTATATCAGGATACTCTTCGCCGCCGAACACAGTGGGATATACGAAGAATAAATCCACCATATCGCCACCATCTGTCTCGGCATACATCCAGTTGCTCCTGTCTGAGTAATCCATCGCTGTACCCTTAAGTGGTCTGATCTGAAATCCCTCAGACTGGGAAGAAATCGCATCAGTTCCCGCCGCAAACACGCTGACCGCGCCTCCAACGATAAGCGCTGCCGAAATCATTACTCCTGTCAATACTTTCTTTAATCTCATCATTTTCTCCTTTCCTTTATTAAATTCTGTTTATTATCTGACACATCCTTGGGCTTTATAATCAGGTTATCCGCCACCTGAGAGCTTTTACCGAACTTTAAGGTAGAGTAGCCTATGATACTGAAGACTACCGCTCCAAGCAGGTTCACGAGCAGATCCTTCATCGTATCGA
>JAFUWM010000276.1 GCA_017483425.1 Lachnospiraceae bacterium
CGCGATAACAGACCTACCCGGCAAGAATATCCTCTGCCCCGTTATGCAGCTTTTGTATCACATCCTTGGAAATCGGTATATCTGCATGTGAAAGCCATATCTCATCGAAACGATCCATATAACCCTCAATATGCATATAAAATTCTTCAAACTGCTCATTACTCGAAATGTGATCAGGATCAGCATGGGTATTCAAAAGTGATACTGGAAGGTTTGTCAGTCCTGATAACTTCATAATCCATAATCCTATCCCCCTAAAGTATCGTCACAGTTTCTTCTATGGGCTTAAAAGTAATCAAAAATGCTTTGCACGGCATCCGTTATATTCGCGATTTGATCCATTTTGATTTCTCCGATCTTCTTATAGCCTCTGACGGAAAGATCAAATAGTCTCATCTGCTCACAGATAACCACGCCTGATATTTCTGCCGTGTCAATCTTTATATGCAGGGCGTTCGCTGCTATATTTGATAATATGGGACATGCAACAATCTGCTGGGAGACAGAATTAAAGGTGTCGTTGCTAACTATCAGGACAGGATATTTGATGTTTTCAATTTTGATAATCCAACCTTGGCTTACGTTGTTCACCATATCTCGCCCCCTACGGGGTCTCCATAATCAAGTTCTTCTATGAGGGTAAGAGGAACGCCACTCTCTGTAATTCGCTCTTCAAGGGTTTTGTGTCTGACAGGCTTGTGTAAATGCAAAGAACCTTCATTTACATCCACATCCAAAAAATCATTACAAGCAAAGCCTGCTGATTGCATTATAGCTTTTGGTAAAAGTATTCCCTGACTATTTCCCCAAGGTTTGATCTGAACCCGCATACTTCCTCCCTAATGAACATGTGTTTATACATAGTATAAACGATATGCAGATGAATATCAATTACTGATAAGGCACCCGTATTTCGACCTCTGTGCCTTCGCCGGGGGTGGAACGGTAAGTGAGGCCGTAATCATCTCCAAACAGGATCTGAAGTCTGCGGTGGGTATTGGATACAGCGATATTCGTACCCGTCGCTTTTTTATTCTCACCTGACAGCACAGAAGCCAGCGCTTCTTCGTCCATGCCGACACCGTCGTCCGAGACGAGTATCACGGCATCGTTTCCGTCAGTCCATCCGGCTATGACTATGGTTCCCTCCCGTGACTCTTTTTCGAGTATGCCGTGAAGTATGGAGTTTTCCACTATGGGCTGCAGAGTGAGCTTCGGAAGCTTGACTGACATAAGCTCATCCGGGATGTCAACCGCCAGTCCGATCTTTTCCTCAAACCGCATGTTCTGAAGTTCTATATAGAGCTCTATGTGCTCAAGCTCGGAGCGCAGATCAGTCACGGGATCCTTTCGGCTGAGGGTAAGCTTATAGAAGTTTGAAAGCGCCTGCACCGCGCGGGTCACTTCCTCACGCTCGCCCGACTGGGACAGCCAGTTGATCATGTCCATCGTGTTATAGAGGAAGTGCGGATTTATCTGGGCCTGAAGAGCGCGTATCTCGGAGATGCGCAGATCCTCCGCTGTTTCCTGCTGTTTTTTCGCGAGCAGATTCTGCTGATCCGCCATATAATTATATGAATCGGTAAGCTCACCTATCTCATCACGTATTTCGGGAGCGGGGATCCGCACGGGAGGATGCGACCTTGCAGCCCGCATTTCATCATTTATTGCCGATAGCCGTACCGTTATCGAGCGTGCCAGAAACCATGAAATGAGAAAGGCTATGATCAGAGTCACCAGATAGATCAGCGCGAAATTTATGATCAGATTCCGGCCGCGCTCCAGCACGATGTCAGAGGGTATCACGCTCACCATATACCAGTCTGTACTTCCCAGAGGGACGCTCGCGGTCTATACCTCTTTTCCGATCACCTCTCTGGTTGTGAAGCCGTCGCTTGTGGCTGAAATGCCGCGGACCGTATCGTAATCCATCATATAGGTACCAGCCAGTACGGGATCCGAGCTTGCGACTATAGCCTGACGTTCATTTATAATATATGATACATCATCGTTTATGGTCGTATCCTGCTTAAGTATCTGTGATATTTCATCAGAGGAGAAATATATCGCGAGGTACGACGGTGAAGCGGATGAAGCGGCGGAGGTGGGATACAGGCGCTCGATGTACGCCAGAGAGCCGTATTCTGATATCTCCTTATGGGATAAATAAAACGAAGGACAATAGAGGACTGTTTTTTCGGTTGAGTTCATTATGCCGTGCCAGTACGTGCCGTGGGCTCCCGACTCGGGAATGAAGAAATCCCCGAGGAGCCAGTTGTCGTATAATCCCCCAGGTCCATGATCGGTATATATATGTATTGAGGTAATTATGGTGCCGTTTACATCTGACTTTAGCTGTGTGCTCAGGTCGTTAAGTACGGCATTGTTGCGGAGAGCTTCTTCCTTGTCCTCGTCTGAAACAGAATCGGTGCAGAGCTGCCGTATGAAGGTATTGCTTCTAATGGCAGTGGAAACCGCGGAGATAGGGCTAAGCTGTGCCTCTAATGCCGCGGAGCTCTGTCTTGAAAGCGCAAATGCCTGACGGATGGAGTCATTAACGATTAGGTCATAAATGGAAGAATAAAACAGGGTGATTATAAGTACTGTCGGAACCAGGATCAGCAGCAGATGAGTACATATGAGCTTGGTCTGGATAGAGGCATCCCTGAAGATATTTTTCATGATAAACTGTCGTCTCTGGACGCAGAGAAGCTGCTCCGGAATTCGGAAGGAGAGACACCTGTTACCTTTTTAAATATCTTCCCAAAATAATTCACGTCCGTGTAGCCGACTCTCGCGGCGACATCAGTGATCTTATAGCGGGGATCGGACAGCATTTCCTGTGCACGCTCTATCCTGTAGCCTGTTATATACTGGTTTAGCGTGAGACCGGTCTCTGATTTGAAAAAGGTGCATACATAAGGGGCAGACCGGTTTACATGATCGCTGATGGATTTGATTGACAGGGATTCGTTACGGTAGTTCTGCCGGATGAATTCTTTTATCGCAAAGACCATGTTACTGCCGGTCTCCCTCGTAGACAGCCCTTCAAAATATTCTTCTGTGCAGCGTGTCAGCTCGCCGTGCAGTACGTCAAGGCTGTCGGCATTTTCTATCATATCCCATATGGACTGGCTTCCTTTCAGGATGATCTCAGCCATCTGGGAGTGGCGCATTGCTTTCTGCAGCGCAAGGAAAAGCTGATAATAAATATCCTTTGCCTGACTTGCGAGCATTCGGCAGGGAGGGTTGAACTGTGAACGTATATCTGCTAATACCTGATCCGTCTGCTCCTTGCTGCCCGATTCCAGCGCAGCCTGGAAATCTGTGGAGAAATCCTTGATCATGGGCGGAGACTGGAGAGTGTCTTCGGAATTTGAAAGAATAGTTCCGGCTTCACAGAAAAAAGTTTCCTGAAGCAGTACCACAGCCGATGAATATGAGTTATAGGCATGGTTTATTCCGTGAAAGGTGTCGCCGATTACGAGGTATTTGAGTCCCTGCGAAACATAGGTTCGTTTTATGTCCTCGCAAAGCCCTGCGATCGCATTTCTGGTTGCCTTGTCGCCGTATATGAAATAACACAGGCAGCCGTTTTCCTTTATTAAATGAACCTCGCTCAGCTTACGTCTGGAAAAGACATCAGGGAGACTGTCCTTTGAGATCCTGTAAAGATCGGGAATTGAGGATACAGAGCCTCCGGCAAACTGTAGGATGACCGATGTGAAGCTGTCGTCCGCACGCATTGTCTCGGGAAGGACTATATCGTCAAAGGTATCAGATGACGGAGCCTTTGACAGTAGCTCCGCAAGGCGGTTTTCGTGCTCCGCCAGCTCCTCGGAAAGACCGCGCTTTACAAGTCCTTTCTCCATGAGCTCTGCGCCTGCGAGCCGTATGGCCTCTGTGACCTCTGCGGGATCGAGTGGCTTTTCGACATAGCTTACGGCCTTTAGGTGTATAGCGGCTTTGAGATATTCCTTGTCGGAATAACCGCTCATAAATATAATGGCGGAATCAGGAAGTATCTCCCGCAGCTTTCCGGCCATGGTGGCGCCATCCATACGCGGCATGCGCATATCCGTGAGGATAATATCAGGCTTTTCTTCCCGCGCCTTTTGAAGCCCCTCGCTGCCGCTCGCAGCTTCAAAGACCTCCTCTATTCCAAGGCTGTCCCAGTCAATGGATGATATCAGGCCGCTCCGGGTCAGCTTTTCATCGTCAACGATCAGTAATTTCATAACATTTATCATAGCACAAAAAAAAATTACTTAAAATCAAAAGATGTTACTGTTTTGCAGGCCGGGGTAAGATGATATGATTGTATACGGACACAAGTCTTATTACCTTCAGGTTTTATAAGGAAAGTTTTAAAGAAGGAATGAAAGGAGAGTAGAAGTGGCGGAAGATCTGATTCTGGAACTCAAGGGTATCACCAAGATATTCCCCGGAGTGAAAGCGTTGAACAAGGTCCATTTCCAACTGAGGCGCGGAGAGGTGCATGCGCTGATGGGTGAGAACGGAGCAGGCAAGTCAACGTTTATCAAAGTTATCACCGGAGTACATGCCGCGGAAGAGGGACAGATGTTCCTTGAAGGGCAGGAGGTTCATTTCAAGGGACCCCGTGACGCGCAGGAGGCCGGCATAGCGGCTGTTTACCAGCATCCTACATCTTATCCTACTTTATCCGTTACGGAAAACATATTCATGGGACATGAGGATGTAAAGAGCGGGATGATCCAGTGGCGTAATATGAACGCGGAGGCGCAGAAGCTCTTAGACAGTCTTGATGCTGATTTCAAGCCCACCGACGAGGTCGGCGCGCTTACCATCGCGCAGCAGCAGATGGTTGAGATAGCCAAGGCTCTTTCTACAAACGCAAAGATAATTATACTCGACGAGCCTACGGCAGCGCTTACGGCAAATGAATCAGAGAAGCTGTATGAGATAGTCGAGAGGCTCAGGGATGAGGGTAAGTCCATTATCTTCATTTCCCACAGGTTTGAGGATATGTACCGTCTGGCGACAAGGGTAACGGTATTCAGGGATTCCCAGTATATAGGAACATATGATGTGGACGGCATATCAAATGCCGATCTTATCAAGGCCATGGTCGGACGAGAGATAACTGATATGTATCCCAAGGAAGATATAAAGCTCGGCGACGAGATATTCCGCGTCGAGGGCATGACAAGGACAGGATATTTCAAGGATGTATCCTTTGATGTGAAAGCGGGTGAGATCATAGGCCTCACGGGTCTTGTCGGAGCCGGCAGGACGGAGACTATCGAGAGCGTATGCGGTATCACAAAGCCGGATTCCGGAAAGGTATTTCTCGAAGGTAAAGAGCTTTCGATAAAAGAGCCTCTTGATGCAATGAAAGCCGGTATCATCCTGCTTCCCGAGGACAGACAGAAGCAGGGGCTTATCCTTTCATGGGGACTCGGACGCAATGTAACGCTTCCTATACAGGGTGAACTCGCGAAGAATGGGTTCAATGATGAAAAGAAAGAGCGTGAGATAGCGAAAGAGCGTCTTGAAGAGGTAGACACCAAGGCTGTGACTATCTTCCAGCCGGCAAGCTCTCTGTCTGGCGGAAACCAGCAGAAGGTCGTCGTCGCAAAGGCTCTTGCCCAGTCAAATATGAAGGTCGTCATCATGGACGAGCCTACAAAGGGTATAGACGTCGGAGCCAAGAAAGAAATATATGAGATAATGGGACAGCTCGCAAAGAAAGGCTACGGCATAATCATGATATCCTCCGAGATGCCAGAGATAATCGGAATGGCGGACAGGATATTCGTGATGTGCAACGGCAGAGTGTCCGGATGCCTGCAGAGATCTGAGGTCACGCAGGAGAGGATACTTGAGCTTTCCATGGAGAAAGGTGATACAAAGAAAGGAGGTGCGGCATAATGAAAAAGAAATCAATCGGACAATTCCTGTCAGAATCGAGAGAAGCAAGCCTTGTGATAGTGCTTGCGGTGCTCCTCATAGTGGTAGGGATAATCAATCCGTCTTTCCTTTCATTTACCAACATAAGACAGATATTCCTTAATAACACGCTCACATTTATAATGGCGCTTGGTATGCTCTGCGTCATGCTTACGGCTGGGATCGACATTTCGATCACTTCGACTCTGGCCTTTGCGGGCATGAGCATAGGTCTGCTTCAGA
>JAFUWM010000277.1 GCA_017483425.1 Lachnospiraceae bacterium
AATAAGCCATGAGGTCATGCTCCTCCCTTAAATACGGTATCAGCTCTCCGTATACTATAGTATCAGTATATTCAGGATCTTTCCTGAGACTTATCAGCTTTTTGTAATAATTACAGACAGAATCAGGATCATCTTTCTGGACTGCATAGTTTATCTTTTTGTAATTCGGGTTTACCCGAAGCCACGGCTTTCCCGTCGTAAATCCAGCGTTTTCACCGTCATCCCATTGGAAAGGGGTTCTTGCGTTATCCCTTCCGTATTTTTCTATGAGCTCCAGAGCCTCTTTTTCGCTGTAGCCTGCTTCGACTGCGACCTTATAGGCATCAATGGATGAAATATCATCAACCTCATCTATCGAGCTGACAGGTATATTCTCCATTCCAAGCTCCTGCCCCTGATATATCCACGGAAGCCCACGCAGCATGAAGTACACTGTAGCCAGAAGCTTCTTACCGGCATCGTCCCTCGCGTATTCAGGCAGATATCTCGATACCCCTCTCGGCTCATCATGGTTTTCTATTATATTGGACAGAAATCCGATATCCCCGATCCTCTGCTGTGCCTTGAAAACACAGTCCTTATAATCATCCGGTGTGATGTCGTAGTTATCCTGCCATCCAAGCTGGCTCTGTCCGAATACAGACTCAGCAAAATCAAACATAGAGCTGAAATGCCCGTCATCTCCTATGAATTCGGGAAGCTCCTCATCCTTTTCATTAAATACCTCACCGACCGTGAACGCATTATGCAAAAGAAAAGTTCTGTCACGAAGCTCTCTCAGGAAAATCCCCACCCCTTTCGCCTCATGAAGCTCATTATGGATAGAGCAGAGACCGTCGGAGCGGTCTGCGGGATAGTCTCTGAACGGGAGCGCCTTTTTTATATTGATTATGGCATCAAGGCGGAAACCGTCGAGTCCTCTGTCAAGCCACCAGTTCACCATTTCGTATATTTCTTCCCTGAGTTCGGGATTTTCCCAGTTCAGATCCGGTTGCTTTTTGTGGAACACATGAAGATAATAAACATCATCATGTCCCGGAAGCTTATCCCATACGGGTCCTCCGAAATAAGACCGCCAATTGCAGGGAAGCTTTCCGTCTGTTACTTTTTCTAGATAAAAATATCTGCCGTATCTTCCGTCCGGATCCTCACAGGCCTTTCTGAACCATTCATGCTCATCCGAGCAGTGATTTACGACGAGATCCATAAGGATATAAAGTCCTCTTTTGTGTGCCTCTTCCAAAAGCCTGTCCATGTCGTCCATAGTCCCGAATCTCGGATCGATCGCACGGTAATCGGCTATGTCATAGCCCTGATCCGCAAGAGGCGACACATATATAGGCGACAGCCATATGATATCAACCCCAAGATCCTTAAGGTAGTCGAGTTTACTTATTATCCCCTGCAGATCCCCTATGCCGTCTCCGTTTGAATCGCAGAAGCTCTTAGGATATATCTGATATGCAACCTTATTATGCCACCACTGTTTTTTCATCAATTCTTACCCGTAAGTCTGTCGTACGCTTCTTGATACTTCTCTATCGTCCTGTCTATGACATCCTTTGGCAGGTTGTAATCAGAGTCAGGATTAGCCTTAAGCCAGTCTCTCACATACTGCTTGTCATAGGACGGTTCGGTCTGACCGACGACGTACTCTGATGCCGGCCAGAATCTTGATGAATCCGGAGTAAGCATCTCGTCCGCCAGAACGACGTTTCCGTCATCATCAAGACCAAATTCAAACTTGGTATCCGCTATGATGATCCCTTTTGACGCAGCATAATCAGCGCATTTTTTGTAAATCGAGATCGTATAGTCACGGAGCATTTTTGCGTATTCCTCACCGTGGCCGGGAAAATCGCGCTCCAAAACCTCTATGGATCTCTCATAGGAGATATTCTCGTCGTGCTCTCCAAGCTCAGCCTTTGTAGAAGGCGTGTAAACAGGCTCCGGGAGCTTCTCCGACTCCTTTAATCCCTCCGGAAGTCTGATGCCGCAGACAAGTCCGGTTTCTTTGTAGGATTCCCAGCCCGAACCCGTGATATAACCGCGGACTATGCATTCTATCGGGAGCATATCAAGCTTCCTTACGAGCATTGACCTTCCCTCAAATCTTTCATTCCTGAAATACTCCGGCATGTCCTTAACATCCGTAGAGATCATATGGTTTGACACTATGTCGCCTGTCATATCGAACCAGAATTTTGACATCTGTGTCAGGATCTTTCCCTTTCCCGTGACCTCATTTTTTAATATATGGTCAAAGGCCGATATCCTGTCTGTAGCGACAAGTATGAGGCTCTCGCCTATGTCATATATCTCTCTTACCTTGCCTTCCTTTATGGGACTGTATTCCTGCATTTTTTCCTCCTCCTTCTAATTAGCTCTGGTTTATTATCTGACTTACACCGATCGGATGCTGATACCGTAACCGCCTAAAATACAGGCGTAACGGTATCATGCTCTATATTATGTAAATCATATTACATGATCCGTTTTTGTACCTGATGTATAAGGAACGCTATATATGGTATCAGATAAAGCGCTGTAACGAAAGAGCCAAATATGACACCCAGCACGATAAGCCCGGCCTTATCAGCTATCGCTGTGGAAACCGGCCTTATCGAAAACACCGCGACAAGCGCAAGGCAGGCAAGGGAAACCATAAGTCCGGGAACAAAGCCTCCCGGCCTGAAAGTCAGCCGGATATTGTTTTCGCCCTCCTTCAGCGGTATCTCCATAAAGAGATTAGCTGAGTTTATAATGTCTGCTTTTTCTCCGTTCACGACTGCGCTGAAACCATCATCATACGCAAGCGGGATAAGGGCAAGCTCCCCTTCTTTCCCTGAGACTTTGATATCCATGCTGCTCCCGCCTGTGGTGATCACGGCATCATCTTCACTATAGTATCCGCAGAGCTTATCAAGCTTTTCAATATCCAGCTCATAAAACCTCGTATCCGGGTCATCAGCCCCCTCTATATCAAGCTCTTGATCCTCATATATCCCTAAGTATAATACACCCGAATTAAACCATGTCGGATAGGATATGCCCTCCGGATCGCCTATATCCGGCACGGGAATCACATCACCGTTTATAGTAAGCCTGTCAAACTCACCCTCCCTAAGATAAAGAGCCTTTGTCTGGTTGACATAATACAATCCGCTTTTAATCTCACCGGTTATATCCCTTATTATATCCCCTTCATCAAGTCCGGTATCCTTTGCGAGCGTCTTATACAGGGCATTTGTCGCGTCATCCACAGTCATATCCGCAAAAGCCCGTCCGGCAAGAGCCGGGGCTTCAGCATCATCCTTTACTTTCATCACAAATGGAAGCGTGTATTTATTACCAAGCAGGGTATATCTTTCTGCCGTGCCCTCAATCTGAAAGGCCCGATCCGTATATAGCTTAGGTTCGCAGGTCAGAGTCTCCGTCACATGGAGCGCCGCATCTGATAACAGCGTCCCCCCGCAGTCAAGTATCCTCATGAAGTGAGCGCCGTATCCCAGCGCTATAGCTGACTCCATCTGCTCTCCGGGCACAGTATTTGCCCAGCCTCCGACAGTGGCTCTTCTCATTATAAATCCGTAATTAGTATTAAGCGTAGTGTCAGGATTTTTGATACGGTCGATCCGGCTTTCCTTTATCCCCAGTCCGTCCTGAAGCTCCTGTGACATGACTATATACTCGCCCGACTGCTCGGGATCGGATGAAAATTTGTCCGTGAAATGAGGCTGCCCGTATCCGATGTAGGCCGTGACGGCAAGCTCCATTATGAGTACGGGAGCAATATATGCCGGACGTTTTATCACACACCAGATCACGAAATACACCGCGCAAAGTATGAGCGCGAATACAGTCCACGCCTTAAAAAGCTCCTCAATCTGCCAGGTCTCATGATGAATATAAAAAAGAATTATACAGGCGCCGGCCGCTATGACTGCTATGTCGAGAATAAACATCAGCTTTTCATTATGGTTTACATAACTGCGCTTTTTTTCTGCATTCGCTGTAATTCCCGCTTTCTTTGCGCTTTTATTCGCATTCGGGTTGACATAATCCGAATATCTCGCAGCATCTTCTTCAAATTTTCCCGCGTAGTACGCCGCCGTGGTCAGAAGAACGATGGGTATCAGATAGCCGCATCTTATAGGATAGTGATAATAGGTTCCCATATGCCAGAGAAGATTCACCGCCTCAAAGGGTATGAGTGCGCAGGGATACATGCAGAAAAGGAAAAAGAAAACGGCCTGCCTTCTCTCCTTTCTGAATCTTACAAGCCCGGAAAGAAGTATGACTATAGCCGCAAGACTTCCCGAAAGCAGCCACCACTTGATATAGTACATATCGGCTCCTATTGCCCAGAGGATCTCATGAAGGGTATCAAAAAGCCCGCCTGACAGATTGGAATTAAATCTCGAGCTCCTCGTCATCTGCATCGCCGCAGGAAGCAGGATAAACGCCGCAAGTCCGATACCGCCGAAGGTTCCAAGCCCAAGCCTTGTCGCTGCCCTGCCCCTTACCCTGAGCCTCTCAGTCTTATCTGAATGCTCCGCGCCGCAAAGTACGAATATATATGTCCCGGATACGAGCAGGACGAAGATCAGGTTCATGAAAGCCATATAATATCCCAAAGCCGTCATGTAGCCTGTCATCAGAGCATATACAGTCACTGGTCTGGCCCCGATCCATGCTTTCTCTGCGGCCTTATAGCCATCCATTGTCAGCACATCATGAAGCGTTATGAGATAAAGCGGCATCAGCGCGGCCGTATCGAGGTAAGTAGGTATCGTATAATGCGTCAGCGTAAAACCCGTGAGCCCGTACGCGATACTGAAAAGGATCCTGTAGAACCGCGGAACGTTTATTGTTCTCTTAAGAAACAGATCCATGTTGAATGCCATAAAAAAAAGATGCATTCCCATGAAAACGGACAGTGATTTCATAACGGCGCTTCTTTTTATAAAAAGGAAAAACAGATTAAAAACCGAGATGTTCCACTGGATCGAACTCCCCATTGAAAGATTCTGACCCTCATCTATATACCAGGAATAAAAGAGTCCTCCCTTTCCGTGCAGAAAATCCCAGATATGATAATAAAGAGGGGCGTTAGTCTGCCCCATATCATAGTAATCAATGCGGAGATTTCCAAAAGGAAATATTCCCTTTGACAGCAAAACCCCCATGAATACCATGAGGGTAATAAATGCCGGTATGAGCGGTTCCTTTATTCTGACCTTAGTCATAATCTATCGCCGCGTCAATGTCCTCCGCGAGTTTCTTTATATAAGCCTCAAGTTTTTCCCTGAGCTCCGGTCTTCTGAGTCCGAACTCTATGCCTGCCTGCAGGAAGCCGACCTTGTCGCCGCAGTCATATCTGTGCCCCTTGAAATCATAGGCATATACCGCCTGCTCTTTAGCCATGCGCTTCAAGGCATCTGTAAGCTGTATCTCGCCGCCCGCTCCCTTCTCCTGATTCTCCAGGTACCTGAATACATCCGGAGTAAGGATATATCTTCCGAGTATCGCGATATCGGACGGCGCTTCATCTACAGACGGCTTCTCCACAAGATCCTTTACCTTGTAAACTCTGTCATCCACGAATTTTCCATTTACTATACCGTACTGGAATGTGACCTCATGCGGTACCGTCTGAACTCCCACGATGGAAGCATTATATTCATTATATACATCTATCATCTGCTTCAGGGCAGGGGTTTTTGAAACCACCACGTCATCACCGAGCAGTACGGCAAAAGGCTCATGTCCTATAAATTTCTGCGCTGAAAGAACCGCATGTCCCAAACCGAGCGGCTTCTTCTGCCTGATGAAGTAAATATTCGCCATCTCGGATATCGACTTGACCATTGCAAGCTCTTCTTCTTTCTGTTTATTCCCAAGCTCAAGCTCAAGCTCGATCGACCGGTCAAAATGATCCTCTATGGATCCCTTGTTCCTGCCGTTTACTATAACGATATCCTCTATGCCGCTTTTTACGGCTTCCTCGATTATATACTGTATGGTAGGCTTATCAACGATAGGCAGCATCTCTTTCGGCTGCGCCTTTGTAGCTGGAAGAAACCTAGTTCCCAATCCTGCCGCCGGAATGATAGCTTTTCTGATCCCCATACTGCCTTTTCCTCCTCTAATAACTCTATTTATTATCTGACTCAGTCCGGTCGGATGCTGATACCGTAACCGCCTAAAACACAGGCGCTAACGGTATCATGCTCCTAATGCAATCACGACCTCTGACTTCTTTGCATTATACTCTGAAAGGCTAAATCACACAATCAAAAACACCTGAAAAAAGCCTATCATGGAATTGCATGTTACAATTCAGCGCATCAGCTGTCATGAATCCGGATCATACCAGCAGCTCCATAAGCTCGTCTCTGTTTAGGGAGCTGCTTGATATGCCTTCAGCCGAGAGGACATCCTCCGCAAGCTTTGCCTTCTCCTCCTGCAGCTTCACGATCTTCTCTTCTATGCTCCCCTTGATTATCAGTTTATAAACGGTTACTATGCTCTTCTGACCTATTCTGTGAGCCCTGTCCGTTGCCTGATTCTCAGCGGACACGTTCCACCAGGGATCATAATGCACGACAGAATCAGCCCCGGTAAGGTTGAGTCCGGTTCCGCCTGCTTTCAACGATATAAGGAAGACCGGCGTATCATCATCATTGAAGGTATTGACCAGTTTAAGCCGCTGCTCCTTGGGGGTAGTTCCCGTGATCTTATAATACTTAAGGCCTGCCTTATCAAGATCCTTTTCAATAAGTTCCAGCATGGTGGTAAACTGTGAAAACAGCAAAGTCTTATGTCCGCCATCAGCAAGGCTTTGCAGAAGATCCATGCACATCTCCCTTTTCGCCGATCCACCCGTATACCCATCGAAGCAGAGTCCCG
>JAFUWM010000278.1 GCA_017483425.1 Lachnospiraceae bacterium
AATAAAACAATCCCTATATAATACCACAGAAACATGTCATTATAAACGATAGCAGGCGTTATTCGTTATGTTTATTATCTTTCAATCATCCATGAACAACTCGCTCATAATCATTGTATCCCACTGCCTGTCTTTGACGCTTTTCGAACTCTTTGCGCTCTCCGCGTGACATGGTTTTGGTCAGTTCCTTGACCTGCTTTTCAGTCAGGCGGATATCATATTCCTTATTTTTCTTTGATCCGAACATAGCCTCTGCTCCTTTCTCACGATGCAATCTGATAACTTCCATCCTTTTACCAACATCCCGGTCGGGATAAACTCTCCTACTACCCTTCCATCTTCCCAAGCTTCCAGTATCCCGGTATCCGGATTCTTTATAAACTCGATATTCATGACCCTTGGTCCCCTTACATCTCGTCCGGGTAGCGGAATTCATCGAAGCCCTGTATCCTGTAGCCCCTGTGCTCGGGGTGCCAGACGTTCTGACGATAATTCTCGTTGATATGAAGCTCGTTGAAGCCGCCTGCGCCATAGCCATCGTTGGCTGGGATATCACAGGGAGCCGTGTGAAACTCAACATAGCTGTACTTCGCCCCGTAGTTTCGGCTCTAATTGGCATATTCGTTGCTGTATATATGCAGGCCGTTGGCTGTATCGATCACTGTCACGGATCCGCTGTTATTGCCCCTGATATGTAGCTCATCGTTGGAGGATGCGCTGTTTTGCCTGCGTTTCTGGTACTCCTGCTGCCGTCTGTCGATCGCAAGTATTATGATTCTTTTGCTGTTGGTACCGTTATGCGTATAATATCCATATGACATATGAGACTGAGAGGAGATTTATGGACTATTCTGTTAAAAACGTTGAAATCAGGAGATTTCTAAGGAAGAAAATGAGGGCGTTAAGAAGCCCCTGCCGGTTATGACAGGGGCTTCAGTAGATATTATGTTCTATGGCATTTGAGCTTATATCAATACTCGATGATGTGTGCATAGCTCTCAAACAGTTCCTCTAAAAATGCTTCTATTTTCTTCATAGTGATTCTCCTTCCTCCGATTTTTCCCGGTATACACTATTGTTTCTTATGTCTTTGAGCTTCGTTCCGGCCGGTTTGCGTCGCTCATTTATTCTTGATAACTATAATATACCCTCAGGGCTTATTATTGTGAAATACATATAATAGACACATGGCTATACCCAAAAGGTATTGCGCATGACAGAACTCCGATATTCATCTTATTTCCGTGTATATCATGCCGTTCTTTCCCCTGTCGGAGCACATGAGGGATACGTGATCCGCTATCATCGAGATCTTGGGGATCACTATGTCTGTCATATCTGACAACTCATGATACTGCGGTTTCCTGATCAGGGTGATGTGTGGAGAAAACTTCTTGCGGTCAAATGGTATACCCGCATCGGCAAGACAATGTCTCAGACGTTTTACATATGCCTGCAGACCTTTATTATCTGCTAATCCGGCGTACCATACCTCATTATAGTGACCTATGCCGTCAAGCGACAGTTTTACAGGCCTGTAATCGGAAGCATCCATGACTTCCAGTATTGTATCGGGATCAGGGTAGTCTCCGATAAACGCAAGGGTAAGATGGAGGTTTTCTTCTTTTGTAAAGTTGCCGTGGACATTGTTGTTCATCATGCAGTCTTGCATGCAGACAAGGGCATCTTTCATGACCTCATTCATTTGTATAGCTATAAATAATCTCATCAATATTAAAAGAGGGGAGCGCCTCGCTTCACGTAATTATTAACGCCTTGAACGTTAATTATTTATATCCACTTATTCTCATGCAAACCTCAATGAAGCACCGTGTTGATGTAATGATAATCCGCAGGAATAAGCTGATAAAGGTTTTAAGATACAAAAGTGAGAAGCACTCCCCGCCCCTTATGGGCGAGGGCTTCTCACATCTATTTTTATCATATTTTGTAAGATTTTTCAAATTGTTTTTTGGCTGATTAATCTCTCGATATGTCATACTGCCAACACATATATAAAAAGGACTTTCTTCTGGAAATTAGATGCTTTCTTAGACATACACACTATGCCTCTCTTACTCGTTTCCTGCCTGTTACCAAGAAAAGATTATCCTTCTTCGCAACAGTTGTCTCTCTGAAACCGGCTGACGCCATGAATTCCTGTATCTGTTCCGCAGTATATCTTTTCATGCACGGAACCTTCTTTTCCCAATCTATGTTGGGATCTCCGTAGTTATTTATGATCGCAAAACTACCTTCCGGCTTTACTACCCGTAAAACTTCATGCAGATTTGATTTAAGGTCTGGCCAGAAGAATACGGTTTCAAAAGCTGTGATCAAATCAAAGCTTTCATCATCAAACGGCAGGCTCCCTACACTTCCTTTATATATACTACATCTCTTTCCAAACTCTGTCTTATTGATCTTTCTCGCTTTCCTTACACTCTCTTCGGATATATCTATGCCTGCAACATTCGCACCTGCAGATGCTTCAAGAAGGCGTTTGATATTGTATCCTCCTCCGCATCCTATATCGAGTATATCCCCTGTATCCGGGATATCTAATTGCGGGAATGCCCACTTTGCCATTGGAAGGTGCTCCCTTTCCATGGTCACCAGCATCATACGTCCGAGCAGCCCCTTTGGATTTCCGAAATTATCCGTAAATGACATTATCCTCTCCCTTCCTGATTATGCTCCATGTCTGACAGCAATGCTTATTTCCAGCCTTCCAGAAACTCCAGCGCCTCCTTCATGCTATCTTCCCTTGCCTTATTACATGCATCCTGGTCGACATATTCAGCCTGCAATATCTTTCTCATGGATTTAAGATACTCCGGTGTCGTCATCAGATCGCCGCAGAGCAGATGGCTTCCTTTCTCATATACGGTCGCCTGTAC
>JAFUWM010000279.1 GCA_017483425.1 Lachnospiraceae bacterium
ATACGGATGGGGCTAGTAGCATACGTGTTTATTATAAAGGAACTGTGTTGCAGCATATGGCCGATGCGGTATCAACAGGAACGGTCATCGGCATCCTGATTTATTTCCTTATGCCCGTGATACGAAAAAAGAGAGAAGGGAAAGCGGACAGATGAGAGACAGGCTTGCTATCTTTGATATGGACGGAACCCTGATAGACACATGTATGGTTAATTTCAAGTCATATCAGGCGGCGCTTGCGGAAGAAAAAATAGATCTTACATATGAGCATTTTAAAAAAGAATGCTTCGGTAAAGGCTATAAAGACTATCTGCCGCCGCTGATCGGTGAAGACAGGGAAATGCTTGAGCGGGTGCACAAAAGAAAGATAACCTTATATAAGGGATATATTGATGAGGCAAAGTTGAATTTTGCGCTGATGGATTTCATAAGGGGAATGAAGGATAAATACCATATGGCGCTTGTCACGACAGCGTCAAAAGAAAATGTATATAACATGATCGATCATTTCGGACTGGGGGAAGACTTTGAGCTGGTGCTTACTGCGGAGGATATACCGAAGCATAAGCCTGATCCGGAGGGATTTTTGATGGCCATGAATAAATTTGACATCCCGCCGGACAGGACGGTCATATTTGAGGACTCAAAGGTAGGGATAGAGGCCGCAAAGCGAAGCGGCGCAAGCGTATTGAAGGTTGAAGCATTTAGATGATCCAATTTATAAGGGGGTATAAAAAATGAAGGTATTGGACATGACATTTGTACAGGGATTCATCCGTATGGCGGACGACGGGTTCCGTCTGGGCTGGCATGAGAGGAACGGAGGAAACCTGTCGTATCGCATCAAGCCTGAGGAGATCGAGATAATAGCTCCTCGTCTTAGGCAGGACGGGCCGTGGATCCCTATAGGAGCAAAGGTTCCGGAGCTTGCGGGGGAACATTTTCTCGTGACAGGCAGCGGGAAGTTTTTCAGGGATATAAAAGATGACCCCGAGGCTACGCTCGCTATAATAGGCCTTGATGACAAGGGTGAGAATTATCAGCTTAAATGGGGGCTGGTAGAGGGTGGCAAGCCTACGAGCGAGCTGCCGTCGCATCTGATGAACCATCAGGTAAAAAAGCGCACGACAAACGGAACATACAGAGTTATCTATCATGCGCATCCGGCAAATATAATAGCGCTGACCTTTGTACTTCCGCTTGAGGACGAGGTGTTTACAAGGGAGCTTTGGGAGATGGCTACGGAATGTCCGGTGGTATTTCCTGATGGAGTAGGAGTAGTAGGCTGGATGGTACCTGGCGGAGAGGACATCGCCATCGCTACGAGCAGGCTCATGGAAAAGTATGATGCGGCGATCTGGGCTCATCACGGGATCTTCTGCGCAGGAGAGGGCGCTCATACTACATTCGGACTTATGCACACGATCGAGAAGTCAGCGGAGATCCTTGTGAAAGTGCTTTCCATGTCAAATGGCAAACGTCAGACCATAGAGCCCGATAACTTCAGGGAGCTCGCAAAAGCATTCAAGGTGGAGCTTCCGGAGAAATTCCTGTATGAAAAGAAGTCCAACGCAATAACGGAAACAGAAGAGTAAATAAAGACGGATTTTCTAAATATTTTACTCTTTAACAGATGCGGTCTGGTTTCGTATACTGTATGTTAGTTGGTTAGCAGGCTTTACATTTATGGGGGATCAGTATGGGAGATTATTTTCTTGCCGTTGATATAGGGGCTTCAAGCGGGCGTCATATTCTGGGATCGGTGGAAGCCGGAAAGATCGTTCTCGAGGAGATATACCGCTTTGAGAACGGTATGAAGCATGAGGGCAACTCTCTGCTCTGGGATACGGGGCATCTGTTTGATGAGATCGTAAACGGGTTAAAGAAGTGCAAGGACGAGGGAAAGATACCTGTCATGATGGGGATTGATACCTGGGGAGTGGATTATGTGCTGCTTGATGAAAATGATGAAGTGGCGGGTCGAACCTACGGGTATCGCGACCACAGGACGGATGGCTATCCTGAGAAGGTCTACGGAATAATTCCGGAAAAAGAACTGTATGCCCATACGGGTACGCAGAAGCAGGTGTTTAATACCATTTTTCAGTTGTCCGCGTTAAAGGATACAGAGCCGGAGGTTCTTGACAGCGCCCGGACTATGCTTATGATGCCGGATTATTTCGGATTCAGGCTTACGGGAGTAAAGAAACAGGAATACACGAACGCAACAACGACTGGTCTTATTAACGCCAAAACCAATGACTGGGATAAAGAGCTGATAAAGAAGCTGGAACTTCCCGAAAGGATCTTCCTCTCTCCGGAAAAGCCCGGAACAACGCTCGGGAATTTGAAGCCGGAGATACAGGAGGCGGTTGGATTCGACCTGACGGTCATGATAATAGGAAGCCATGACACGGCCTCTGCCGTGATGTCAGTACCTTCAACCGAGGACGACACTCTTTATATAAGCTCCGGGACATGGTCTCTCATGGGAGTGGAAAATCCCTCGGCTGTCACGACTGATGCGGCGAGGGACGCAAATTTCACCAATGAGGGAGGCTATGATTACAGATACAGATTCCTCAAGAATATAATGGGACTCTGGATGATACAGCAGGTGCGGCATGAGCTTAATGACGGATATTCCTTTGCCGAGCTCTGTGACATGGCAGAAAAAGAAAAAGAGTTTCCTTCAAGAGTAGAGGCAAACGCTCCCCGCTTTCTCTCGCCGGACAACATGCAGGATGAGATAAAGAAAGCAATAAAAGAAAGCGGCCAGAAAGAGCCGGAAAATGTTGGCCAGATGGCGACGGTAATTTACCAGAGCCTGGCGGAAGCATATGCGGAGACATTGAAAGAGATCGAGTCGATCACCGGTAAGCACTATGAAGCGGTAAACATTATCGGAGGAGGCTCAAAAGCGGCGTACCTTAACCAGCTTACGGCTAATGCCTGCAAAAGGAAGGTCATAGCGGGTCCGGATGAGGGTACGGCGATAGGAAACCTTATGTGTCAGATGATAGGATCAGGGGTCTTCAGGGACTTGAAGGATGCCAGGGAATCAGTCGCAAGGTCATTTGATATAAAAAGCTTTGAACCAAACCAGTAATAACACTACATAAAAAACTATTAAGGAGGAGGCAACTTATGAGTGAAGAAAAGAACCTGTGGGAAAAGATCGGAGAAGTAGCGGAAACACTGAATACAGAGGCAAGGTATGAGGCCGCGAAGCAGCTGTACGCCGGGATAGGTGTTGATACCGATGCCGCTATTGAAAAGCTGAGTAATGTGACGGTTTCGCTTCACTGCTGGCAGGGCGATGATGTCAGGGGATTTGATACAGACCCCAGCAAGCCTTTGACGGGAGGAATACAGACGACCGGAAATTATCCCGGACGGGCGCGCACTCCGGAGGAGCTTATGGCTGACTATGAAAAGGTTCTTTCTCTCTGCCCCGGCAAAAAGAAGCTCAACCTTCATGCAAGCTATGCGATATTTGATGAGGGCGGCTTTGTAGATCGTGACAAGATTGAGCCGAAGCATTTCTCCAAATGGGTTGAGTTTGCAAAGAAGAACGGCATAGGCCTTGATTTCAATCCTACTTTCTTTTCACATCCGAATATGAAGAACGGGCTCACACTTTCAAGTCCTGATGAAAAGAACCGCAAATTCTGGATAGACCATGGAAAGGCATGCGTGAGGATCGCTGAGTACTTTGCGAAAGAAACAGGTATCCCCTGTGTAATGAATATCTGGATCGGCGACGGATACAAGGATATCCCGGCTGATCGTAAAGGACCGAGGGAGAGATATAAGGATTCGATAGAGCAGATAATCAGCGAACCGCATGATCCCAAGCAGGTAAAGATCACGGTGGAGTCAAAGGTGTTTGGAATAGGAGTGGAGAGCTACACGGCAGGATCGGCTGAGTTTACACTTCTCTTTGCCGCGACCCACCCCGGCATACTGCCCCTTATGGATAATGGTCACTATCATCCTACAGAGATGGTTTCTGATAAGATATCATCCCTGCTCTGCTATTTTGATGAGATCGCTCTCCATATCACGAGACCCGTAAGATGGGATTCGGATCATGTGGTGATACTTGACGATGAAACAAAGGAGATCGCGAAGGAGATAGTCCGCAACGGAGACAGCCTTGACAGGGTTAATATAGCGCTTGATTACTTTGACGCCAGCATCAACCGTATTTCCGCGTGGACCGTAGGATTCCGTTCGCTTCAGAAGGCTCTGCTGATGGCGCTTTGCACTCCCAATAAGGAGTTTAAAAAGCTGCAGGATACAAACCAGCTTACAAAGCTCATGGCAAAGCAGGAGGAGCTTAAGGTATATCCTTTCGGAGATGTCTGGGAAGAATATCTTTTAAAGAACGATGCACCGAGCGAGCTTTCATGGTATAATGAGGTCGAGAAGTACGAAAAGGAAGTTCTCTCAAAGAGGGTATAACGGATTGGAGCATGATACCGTTCGAGGCGTATTTTGCCGAGTTACGGTATCAGCATCCGACCGGACAGAATCAGATATAAAACTGCGTTTTATGGAGGAGGCATATCATGGCAAGGACATACAAAAAAGCCGCAAAAACAGAAGCTGCTCCGGCTCCCGCTAAGTCGGCGATACCGGTAGAACCGGTATCATCGGAAAAAGCTGCAGAGCCGCAGTCAACAGTGACTAAAACACAGGTGAAGCCTTCTGTGAAGGCACCGGCTAAAGCTGCGGATTCGGTGATAGCTTCCCCTGATAAGTCGGTTATGCAGAAGATTGTATATCAGCCAAGCTCCCAGATACTGACAAGGGAGGTCGGTCCCGATGAAACTTTCGGTATAGGTGACGATATGCCTATATACTATCTGTAGTTACCGGTTATAGAATTATCCGATACATACACAGGCCTCCGGTGAAAGCCGGGGGTCTTTTGTACCTCTGAAATCCAACATTTCCCACAATCCGAAATGCAGTTTACATAACAAAACAACATAAAACCACACAAAACAATGTGGTTTTATGTTGACTTTGGTGCAAAGTGTGTATATAATTGATACATGTGTAATTTCTGAAAGGTATGTAAAAAACCAAATCAATAAAGAAAGGAAAACGAAATGGCACCAAACGAGTACGAAATCAAGAAACAGATCTGTGACATCGGTAAGCGGATCTACAACCGTAACATGGTTGCTGCAAATGACGGAAACATTTCTGTCAAACTTTCCGACAACGAATTCCTGTGTACGCCTACCGGCGTGTCAAAGGGTTTCATGACTCCCGAGTTCATCTGCAAGGTTGACGCAAAGGGTCAGGTGATCCAGGCAAACAAAGGGTTCCGGCCTTCATCCGAGATCAAGATGCACATGCGCGTCTATGAAAAGAGACCTGATGTGAATGCGGTAGTACATGCGCATCCGACATTTGCTACTGCTTTTGCAATAGCAGGCATACCGCTCACACAGCCTATAATGCCCGAGGCGGTTATAGCACTCGGCTGCGTGCCGATTGCTCCCTACGGAACACCTTCCACCATGGAGATACCTGATGCGGTAGAGCCTTATCTGGAGCATTTTGACGCTGTACTTCTTGAGAGCCACGGCGCGCTTACCTGGTCAGGGGATCTGCTTGCGGCATATCACAAGATGGAGTCGGTTGAGTTCTATGCAGAGCTTCTCTACAAGGCAAGACAGCTTGGCGGGCCTAAGGAATTCGATCAGAAGACGGTTCAGAGGCTATATGAGATCCGCCGTCAGATGGGACTCCCCGGCAGACATCCCGCTGATCTCTGCCTGAACAAAGGCACGGCAAACTGCCACAACTGCGGAAGCTGCAGCTCGGACAGTAGCGCATCGGGACAGACTAATGATGAGTTGATCTCCGAGATAACCAAAAAAGTACTTGCGTCGCTTGGCAAGTAATGATCCATAAATATGAAAGGAGGTAATCTGGGTAAAGTGAGCGTAGATGAGAGATTTGTACATGAGATAGTTCAAAAGGTCATGGCGAATCTGCAGATCGACGGCAAGACAGAGGGCATGCACGGCGTATTCGCGGATATGAACGATGCTATAGCCGCGGCTGAAAAAGCGCAGAAGACAGTCCATGCCATGACGCTTGACCAGAGAGAGAAGATAATATCGGCGATCAGAAGAAAGACAAACGAAAACGTCGAGATAATCGCCAATATGGGCGTGAATGAAACAGGCATGGGAAATGTCGGTGACAAGATATTAAAGCACAAGCTTACAGCAGACAAGACTCCCGGAACCGAGGACATCACGACCGTTGCGTGGTCGGGGGACAGAGGACTTACGCTTGTAGAGATGGGACCGTTTGGGGTTATAGGAGCAATAACTCCGGCAACGAATCCCTCTGAAACAGTCATCTGCAACTCGATCGGGATGATAGCGGGCGGAAATACGGTAGTATTCAACCCCCATCCGAATGCAAAAAAGACGACCATATTCACTATCAATATGATAAACGAAGCATCGCTGGAAGCTGGTGGACCGGACAATATCGCCTGTACCGTTGAGAATCCTACGATGGAGACCAGCGCGATCATGATGAAACACCCGAAGATACCGCTTCTCGTGGCCACAGGAGGCCCCGGAGTTGTTACCGCGGTGCTTTCCTCCGGCAAGCGCGCGATAGGAGCCGGTGCAGGAAATCCGCCGGCAATGGTTGATGAAACCGCGGATGTAAGAAAAGCAGCTCGCGATATCGTAAACGGCTGTACCTTTGACAATAATCTTCCCTGTATAGCGGAGAAGGAGGTAGTCGCGGTAGACAGTATCTGTGATGAGCTGATGAATTATTTTATCAGCGAGAACGGCTGCTACCTTGCAAGCAAAGAGGTGCAGGATAAGCTGATAAATACAGTCATCACACCAAAGGGAGCATTAAACAGGAAGTGCGTCGGACGTGACGCAAGGACGCTGCTCTCAATGGTCGGAGTAGAGGTCGGCGCGGATATACGCTGCATAGTCTTTGAGGGACCGAAAGAGCACCCGCTTATAGCTACAGAGCTTATGATGCCGATACTCGGAGTAGTCAGGGTAAAGACCTTTGAGGAGGGTGTGGAGACAGCAGTATGGCTTGAGCACGGAAACCGTCATTCGGCTCATATACATTCAAAGAATGTGGACAGGATAACGGAATACGCAAGGGCTCTTGATACAGCTATCCTTGTGAAGAACGGCCCCAGCTATGCCGCTCTTGGTTTCGGCGGCGAAGGCTATCCGACATTTACCATAGCGTCAAGGACGGGCGAAGGCTTAACAAGCGCTTCGACCTTTACAAAGCGCAGACGCTGCGTAATGACAGACAGCCTTTGCATACGGTAGGCTTAGGCTGAAAAAACGGATAAAGGAGGTATAGAGATAAATGGCAGTAAATGAAAAGGATGTCGAGCTTATCGTGAAGCAGATCCTTAACCAGATGGGCGGAGCATCCGTATCATCAGGTGCGGCTTCACCTGTTTCGGCATACGGAAGCTCTGCTTCGGGCCAGATCCCGAGTACGGCAAAGGTAGCCATGCTCGTAGAGAAGGAGCGCTTTGAAGTAAAGGAGTTTCCTATCCCCGAGGTTGGAGATGATGATATTCTTGTCAGAGTCGAAGGCTGCGGTGTATGCGGAACCGATGCACATGAGTTTAAGCGCGATCCTTTCGATCTCATCCCTGTGGCTTTAGGCCATGAAGGAACGGGCGAGATCGTAAAGATGGGAAAGAATGTAAAAAAGGACTCCGCGGGAAAGGATCTGCATATCGGAGACAAGGTCGTTACCTGCATGATCTTCCAGGATGATCCCGAGATCACGATGTTTGACCTTAACAAGCAGAACGTCGGCGCAGCTGATGTGTATGGACTTCTGCCGGATGATGACTATCATCTGAACGGCTGGTTTTCAAATTATATATTCATCCGCGGCGGTTCAACGGTGTTTAACGTGAGCGATCTGGATCTGGACAGCAGGATACTCATAGAACCCAGCGCGGTTCTGGTACATGCTGTGGAGAGAGCGAAGACTACAGGCATACTCAGATTCAACAGCAGAGTGGCGGTACAGGGCTGCGGCCCCATAGGTCTTCTTTGCATAGCGGTATTAAGGACAATGGGTATAGAGAATATCACCGCGGTTGACGGCAATGCCCAGAGACTTGAGTTCGCAAGAAGGATGGGCGCAAATCAGACCGTAAACTTTAACGATCATCAGGGAATAGAGGCACTCACTAAGGCAGTGGAAGATTCGTTCGGCGGACATCTTGCTGATTTTGCTTTCCAGTGTACGGGAAATCCCAAGGCACACGCGAATATCTACAAGTTTATCCGCAACGGCGGCGGTCTGTGCGAACTGGGATTCTTCGTAAACGGCGGTGACGCTACGATCAATCCTCACTTTGACCTTTGCTCTAAAGAGATCAATCTCGTAGGCTCATGGGTTTATACCCTCAGGGATTACGGCACGACCTTTGATTTTCTGAAGAGGGCAAAGGGGATAGGTCTTCCCGTCACGGAGCTTATAACCCATAAGTTCCCTCTGGATCAGATCAATGAAGCACTTAAGACAAATCTTGCGATGACAGGACTTAAGATCGCAGTGATCACGCCTCCGGGCGCATAATATAGGATATGACGATGAATGAAACTGATAACAATGTGGGATATGCAGTAGGTCTGCTTGAAGTATACGGACTCGTGTGTGCTTTTCTGGCAGCGGATGCGGGCTGCAAAGCGGGAAACGTAACGCTTGAGGTATTTGATAAAAATAAGCCTGCAAATGCTGACGAGCTTCCGGTTCCGTTGCTTGTCACGGTGAAATTCCGCGGCATGGTATCGGATGTGGAGGAGGCTATGAGAGCCGCGGAGGAGGTCGCGAAAGCAAATACAGGGATCGTATGCTCCCATATTATCCCGAATCCGACAGAGGATACGGAAAAAATGCTGAAGATCAGCGCATTGGACAAAGACTAAGGAGGAAAAAACTATGTCACAGTCACTGGAAGCATTAGGAATGGTTGAGACCAGAGGACTCACAGCAGCTATCGAGGCAGCGGATGCCATGACAAAGGCTGCAGAGGTTACTCTGATCGGTACCGAGAAGATCGGATCAGGACTTGTAACGGTCATGGTTCGCGGAGATGTCGGAGCAGTGAAGGCTTCTGTTGAGGCAGGCACTCAGGCAGCCAGCAGACTTGGCGAGCTCGTAGCCACACATGTGATCCCGAGACCTCACAATGATGTGGAAATGATCTTACCGAAGTTCAAGGCATAAGAAGGATATATGAAAGCTTACGGTTTTATTGAAATTACAGGAGTGGTTGCGGCGATAGACGCGCTTGATATCATGTGCAAGGCTGCTAATGTCACCCTTTCCACCTGGGAAAGAAAGCTGGGGGGAAGGCTTGTCACGCTCGTCATCGAGGGCGATGTGTCGGCAGTTAAGCAGGCGATCGAGGACGGGAGCACTATGGCGATCAAAAAACCCGTGTCCTTGGGGGTTCTGCCTAATCCCCATCCGGAGATCCAGAAGATCGTAGCGATATCCGCAAGCAGGTTTAAGGGCAAGGAAGCCTTTGGGATACTGGATGAGCACAAGATGTTAGGTCAGGATCCGCCGGACTTCAATATAAAGGAACAAATGCAAAATTAATAAACAGATTTAACATTTTAAGGAGGAAACAAAAATGGCACAGTCACTTGAAGCATTAGGATTAGTAGAGACCAGAGGATTGGTTGCGGCAATAGAGGCAGCAGACCAGATGTGCAAGGCTGCGAACGTAACCCTGATCGGCACAGAGAAGATCGGATCAGGACTCGTAACAGTCATGGTACGCGGAGATGTCGGAGCGGTTAAGTCTTCTGTCGAGGCTGGAAGCAACGCAGCAGGAAGACTCGGTGAGCTTATCGCTACACACGTGATCCCGAGACCTCACAACGACGTGGAGATGATCCTTCCGAAGCTGAAATAATCAAGTACAGTAACAGGAGGAAGGTATATTGGACAGCAGTAATGTAGAACTTATTACAAGAGCTGTACTGCAGGCACTGGAAGGTTCGGCAGGCAATAAGCCCGTGATGAAAGTTCCGGTCGGCGTCTCAGCAAGACACATCCATCTGACACAGGCGGATGTGGAGACGCTTTTCGGACCGGGCTATCATCTCACCAAAAAGAAAGATCTGATGGGCGGGCAGTTTGCGGCCAACGAGCAGTGTACCATAGTCGGACTGAAGCTTCGTGCGATAGAAAACGTGCGGATACTCGGGCCTGTACGCAAAGCGTCGCAGGTGGAGATCTCAGCAACAGACGCAAGGACACTTGGCGTGAATGCACCATTAAGAGAATCAGGCGATGTCGCGGGCTCCGCGCCCGTGGCTCTCGTGGGCCCCAAAGGGGTTCTCTACCTTAAGGAAGGCTGCATAGTTGCGGCAAGGCACATACATATGACACCCCAGGAGGCCGGAGCGGCAGGTCTTAAGGACGGGGATTACGTTTCAGTAAAAATGGGAAATGAGCGGGGAGCCGTGCTTGACAAAGTGAAGATCCGTGTGGATCCTTCATTCTCGCTTGAGATGCATATTGATACGGACGAAGCAAACGCCTGCCAGGTAAAGCAGGGAGACATAGCGGAGATCTTATGATAATAGGTAAAGTTATCGGGAGTGTATTCTCCACAAGAAAAAGTGAAAAGCTGATCGGCAATAAATTCATGATCGTACGACCGGAGGAATCCATGAAAGCAGACGGGAACGATCTCGTTGCTATCGATATAATCGGAGCAGGGATCGGAGAAAAAGTCCTTGTGGCCGAAGGTTCTGCAGCCCGCATAGGCTGTGATATGAAGGATGCGCCGGTCGACGCCGCGATAGTCGGTATCATAGACGAAGGACAGGAGCTCTCGGACTGAGCAGATGATGGATTTAAAAACCTTACAAAAAACAGCTCGTGAAAATGGTATAGTGGGAGCCGGCGGAGCCGGCTTTCCCGCCTATGCCAAAATGACGGACAAAGCAGACACTGTCATATTAAACTGTGTAGAGTGTGAGCCGCTTCTCAAGCTTCACCGTCAGCTGCTTGCTTCCCATGCACCGGAGATTGTATCAATGCTGGATGAGGTCAGGCAGATATTTGGCGCCAAAGAAGCGGTTATTGGAATTAAAAGTGAATATGTTACAACGGTCAAAGCACTGGAAGAGGTCATAAAGGATTACGACCATGTAAGGATGGAGCAGGTAAGGCCCGCTTACCCTATGGGAGATGAAGTGATCCTTATATATGAAGCGACCGGGCGCGTGATACACCCGGGCGGACTTCCGGCTGATGAGCATGTTGTTGTATATAATGTCGAGACAATGTACAACTTGTATCAGGCAGTACACCAGAGCAATCCGGTTACAAGCAAGGTTGTCTCGATAGTGGGCGAGATAGATAATCCCGCGACTTTAAGGATCCCTGTCGGAACTACGGTAAAAGAAGCCGTAGCAATGGCTGGCAGCATAACCACAGATGAGCCCGCGTTTCTTATGGGCGGTCCCATGATGGGACGTATGGGAAATGAAAACACGCTTATAACGAAAACGACGAATGCGATAATAATTCTTGACAGATCGCATCCGGTCATTATGAAGATGGAGAAAAATCTGAACGTGGAACGCAGAAAAGCCTCATCCGCCTGCTGTCAGTGCAGGACGTGTACGGATCTTTGCTCGCGCCATGCGCTGGGACACCCGATAGAGCCGCATCGTATCATGAGGGCTGTAGCAAATCAGGATGTGAGCGATCTTTCTGTATTTGTTAATTCGGCATTCTGCAGCGGCTGCGGTATTTGTGAGAAGTATGCCTGTCCTCAGGGATTATCGCCAAAGACAATAATCCAGGAATTCAAGGCGGGTCTGCGCTCGGCGGGAGTTATAGCAGGAAAGCCAGATCCGGCTCCCGTAAAGGAAGACAGGGAATATAAAAAAGTTCCGGTACACAGGCTTGCTTCAAAGCTGGGACTTACGAAATATGATGTTCCGGCGCCGTTTGAGGATACGGTACAGAAAGCGGGAACGGTCAGGATACTTTTGAGTCAGCATATAGGGGCTCCCGCAAAAGCTATAGTAAATAAAGGCGACAGGGTCAGCCGTGGGCAGATGATAGCAGAGCCTGCGGAGGGTCTTTCAGTAGGGATACATGCCTCGATAGACGGCACGGTTTCTGATTTAACTGATAAATATATCGAAATAAGAGGATAGGAAAAAAGTGGCTAAAGCGATCGGAATGGTAGAGTGTACAACAGTAGCGACGGGATTCAAGGCAGCGGATGACATGGCCAAGGCGGCAAATGTGGAGCTGCTGCAGGCGGAAGCAACCTGTCCCGGCAAATTCGTGATACTTATAACGGGTGAGCTGTCAGCGGTTCGTGCCTCGGTAGACAGGGCGGCAAGGGCATATGAGGATAAGATCATAGATACATTTGTCCTCGGAAACCCGCATGAGTCGATATTCCCCGCAATATACGGAACATCAGAGCCCGGCGAGGTGGACGCGCTCGGGGTGCTTGAGACATACGACGTGGCGGCCATGATCGTGGCAGCGGATGTAGCTGCCAAGACAGCTATAGTTGAGCTTATAGAATTAAGGCTCGCAAAGGGAATGTGCGGAAAAAGCTACATGACCATAACCGGAAGCGTATCGGCAGTCCAGGCTGCGATAGATTCCGCAAAACGCGCGGCAGGCGATAAGGGAATGTTCCTTGATGAATCAGTGATCGCAAGGCCGTCAGATCAGCTAATGAGATTCTTGAATTAAAATATGCTGGCAGCAGAACGAAGAAACATAATCCTTGAGAGGATACAGGAAGAAAAGAAAGTTATAGTCAGTGAGCTGAGCCGTGACTATGAGGTTTCCGAAGAGACGATCCGCAGGGATCTCGAGAAGCTTGAGGAGGAAGGCCATGTAGTCAAAAGCTACGGTGGGGCGGTTCTCAATGAAGCAAGCGTGATGGAGCTGCCTCATAATGTGAGGCGCAGGGTAAATACCGTGGCAAAGCAGAGGATAGCTGAGCTCGTAAACCGGGAGATAAATGAGAACGATCATATATTTCTTGACGCATCCACAACCTCGGTATACATCGCCAGGGCAATAAAGCAGAAAGAGCATCTTACCGTGATCACTAATTCGATCGAGAACCTTCTGGAGCTGTCTCTCGTTACCGGATGGGATATAATCTCGACGGGAGGCCTGCTGAAGCCCGGAACCATGTCGCTCTACGGATGGAAGACGGCCGAGACGCTCGGGGCTTATCATGCGGACAAGGTGTTCATGTCCTGCAAGGGGCTTTCGATGGAGAGAGGCATAACGGACGGAAATGACGAGACCGCAGGGATAAAGCAGGCAATGATAGCGGCGGCAGAAAAGGTATATCTTACAGCGGATCATTCCAAGTTTGACAAGACGGCTTTTTCACAGATATGCGGATTTAACAGGATAGATACGGTGATAACGGACAGTGAGCCCGAGCCGACATGGAAGGAATACTTCATGGGTCAGGGAATAGGACTTATCTATCCGGAAAGTATTTAACAGGGGGAATAGGACATGAGAGCATTTGACAGCACACCGATGCCTAAGACAGAGCGGATCACAAAGCTCGTAGCGGATCTTTTTGCAAAGATGCCGGAGATAGAGGCAGCGAGAGCGGAGCTTATAACAGAATCTTTTAAGTCAACGGAAGGCCTTCCTATAGTTACGAGAAAAGCGCTTGCGTTCAGACATATATTACAGGGACTGCCCATAGTCATAAGGCCCGGAGAGCTTATAGTCGGAAGCACGACCCTCGCCCCGAGAGGCTGCCAGACCTACCCCGAGTTTTCGTACGACTGGCTGGAGGCTGAGTTTGACACGGTCGAGCACAGGACAGCAGATCCTTTTTATATTTCGGAGGAGACAAAGCAGAGACTTAAAAAGGTGAATCCATACTGGAAGGGAAAGACAACGAGCGAGCTTGCCAGATCCTACATGGCGCCCGAAACTCTCCGCGCGATGGATCATAATTTCTTTACGCCTGGGAATTATTATTACAACGGCGTAGGGCATGTAAATGTCCATTATGACAGGGTCATTTATGAAGGACTTGAGGGTATCATGGCGCAGACCGCGGAAGAGCTTGCAAAGGTTAAATTCTGCGATCCGAACTACGGCGACAAGAAGCGTTTCCTTGAGGCGGTCATAATCTCATGTCAGGCAGTCATTGATTATGCCCACAGATATTCCGCCCTTGCAAAAGAGCTTGCGGATAAGGAGAGCGATCCTCGCCGCAAACAGGAGCTTATAAAGATATCCGAAACCTGCTCCCATGTACCGGAGCATCCGGCACGTACCTTTGAAGAAGGTCTGCAGGCATTCTGGTTTGTCCAGCAGACTTTGCAAATAGAGTCTTCGGGACATTCTATATCACCGGGACGCTTCGATCAGTATATGTATCCTCTTTATGAGGCGGATACGGACGCAGGCAGACTCACAAGGGAGTATGCGCAGGAGCTTCTTGACTGTGTATGGGTCAAATTAAACGATCTGAATAAATGCCGTGATGCGGCTTCCGCGGAGGGATTTGCAGGATATTCCCTTTTCCAGAATCTGATAGTCGGCGGGCAGACAAAGGACGGAAGGGATGCTACGAATGATCTTTCGTTCATGTGTCTTGACGCGACAAAGCACGTATTCCTGCCCCAGCCTTCGATATCTATAAGGGTATGGAACGGTTCCGCAAAGGAGCTTCTCATAAGGGCTGCCGAGGTCACACGTACAGGCATAGGCTTCCCGGCATACTATAACGATGAGATCATAATCCCCGCAATGGAAAACCGCGGGATAAATATTGAAGACGCAAGAAATTACTGCATAATCGGATGTGTCGAGCCTCATGTTCCCGGCAAGGAGGATGGCTGGCACGACGCGGCGTTCTTTAATATGTGCAGACCGCTTGAGATGGTGTTTACAAACGGAGTTGATAACGGAGAGGTCGCGAGCATACAGACAGGAGATGTGAGCAGTATCTCATCATATGAAGAGTTCAAGGCTGCCTACAAGAAGCAGATGGATTATAATATCGCTCTCCTTGTAAATGCGGACAACGCGATAGACCGTGCGCATGCCGAAAGATGCCCGCTTCCCTTTGAGTCGGCGCTTATAGACGACTGTATATCAAGAGGCGTGCCGCTGCAGCAGGGCGGGGCGCATTATAACTTCACGGGACCGCAGGGCTTTGGCATAGCGAATGTTGCGGATTCACTGTATGCGATAAAGACGCTTGTATTCGAGCAGAATAAATTCACTCTGGCAGAGCTTGGCAAGGCCATGGAAATGAACTATGGACAGGGCTTTGACGAGATCACGGCAAGAGAGGCCGCAATGCAGGCAGGAAAGGTCATGGCAGCGAAGGGCGAGCAGATAAGCCCGGATGTGATCTCTTCCATAATCCAGAAAGTACTTACAATGCAGCTTCCGGAGGCTGAGAAGAAGCGCTACGAAGAGATAAGAGAGATGATAGTTGATCTTCCCCACTACGGAAACGATATAGATGAGGTTGATACGATAGCAAGGGAGGCAGCTTATTATTATACAAAGCCTCTTCCGAACTATAAGAATCCAAGGGGCGGTATCTTTCAGGCAGGTCTGTATCCGGTATCCGCAAACGTGCCTCTGGGTGCCCAGACCGGGGCCACTCCCGACGGAAGGCTTGCGCATACACCGGTGGCTGATGGAGTGTCTCCCACAAGTGGTTATGATCTGCACGGACCTACGGCATCCTGCAACTCGGTCGCAAGGCTTGACCATGCGGAAGCTTCAAACGGAACTCTGTTTAATATGAAGATACATCCTACGGCGATGACAACTGAAAAGGATCTTGAGGATTTTGTGTCACTTGTTCGCGGATATTTCGATCAGAAGGGTATGCACATGCAGTTTAATGTCGTAGACAGGGAGACGCTTCTTGACGCGCAGGCTCATCCCGAGAAGTATGCGGGACTGGTGGTAAGGGTGGCAGGTTACTCAGCGCTCTTTACAACCCTTTCAAAATCACTGCAGGACGATATAATCAAACGTACGGAACAGGGCTGGGGAAGATAAAAAACAAATTATGAGCGATTATGATTACTTAAATGTAAAAGGACGCATATTTGATATACAGAGATACTCTATCCATGACGGCATAGGGATAAGGACGATTGTATTCCTGAAAGGCTGCGCTCTGCGCTGCCGCTGGTGCTGCAATCCGGAATCCCAGAGCTATGAGATAGAAACCATGACTATAAACGGCAAGCCCAAGGTGTACGGAAGAGACGTTACGGTGCGTGAGGTCATGCAGACCGTTCGCCGGGATATGCCGTATTACAGCCGCTCAGAAGGCGGATTGACACTATCGGGGGGAGAGAGCCTGCTGCAGCCGGAGTTTGCCGAAGCGCTGCTCCACGCGGGCAAGGCTCTCGGTGTCAATACCGCATTGGAGAGCATGGGTTTTGCGGGCTTTGAAACCATAGAGAAGATATTGCCATATCTTGACACATACCTCATGGATATCAAGCACATGGACCCCAAAAAACATGCGGAGTGGTGCGGCAAGGAAAATACGATGATGGTTGAGAACGCGAGAAAGATCGCGGCAAGCGGTTTGACACATCTTATCATCCGCGTTCCCGTAGTGCCCGGCTTCAATGATACCGAAGCAGAGCTTCTTGCGATCGCAAGGTTTGCGGATTCGCTTCCCGGAGTGGATGAGATAGACATACTCCCTTATCACAATTTCGGCGAGGGCAAATATACAGGCCTTGGAAGGGATTATCCTATGGGAAATGCAGAGAAGCCCTCGAGGGAAAAGATGGAGGGCTTTAAGGCCGCTATTGAACGGAGTACAAAGCTGTACTGCCAGATCGGAGGGTAACTGTGAAGCCAAGGATTGAAGTAGTTCCTCATTGTGAGGGCGGGGAGGGGCAGGTCACATTCAAGCATCTGCTTGAGAAGCCTGAAATGCATGGTGTATGCGGACTTTACGCAGAGGTCACAGTGTATCCGGGTTCATCCGTCGGCTGGCATATACATACCGGGGAGAGCGAGACATATTACATCCTGTCAGGTGTGGCTGAGTATAATGATAACGGAAGGAGCCGCCGTGTATATCCCGGCGAGACGACCTACACTCCCGACGGATGCGGACATGAGATAAAGCCGTTTGGCAAGGAACCGCTGGTATTTATAGCATTGATTATAAAATCATAAACAAAAGGGGGAAGATATGATCAAGACATTTAAGATGAAACTGTATGAGGGACAGGAGAAGGAATACGAGAAGAGGCATAATGAACTCTGGCCCGAGATGATCGACATGATCCATGAGCACGGCGGAAAGAATTATACTATCTGTCTCGATAACGAAACCCTTACTCTTTTCGGTTATATTGAGATCGAGGATGAGGAGCTCTGGGCAAAGGGCGCAGATACAGCCATTAACAGGAAGTGGTGGGATTTCATGGCGGATATAATGGAGACAAATCCCGACAACAGCCCGGTGGCAATAGACCTCCCGGTATTATTCCATTTAGATTGAATAGAAGCGTTCTTTAATCTCTTAACCCCCTGCAGCAGTCACCGCAGGGGGTTAGTGTGTGTATGTTTGCTGGTCAGTTTTCTATCGCTTCATTTATAGAGACGAAGTCTATTACCAGATCCTCATAGATTCCTGCCTTGATGCTGTCATTAAAGGTATATGGCGTCATGTCAAAGTCACCGTCCTTCATGTCATATACGATGACGCTTTTCTTCATGGGATTGACTATCCAGTATTCCCTGATCCCCACCCTTTGGTACAGGTCAAGCTTCCTGAGGTAATCATTCTTGGAATTGCCCGGAGAGGCAATCTCTATGATCCAGTCGGGGCTGCCCTCACATCTCCGTTTGTTAAGCTTGTCAGGGTCACAGATTATACTCAGATCAGGCCGCACTATGGTGTCTTTTTCAGTAAAGAGCTTGGTATCGAGATCAAAAATAACCTCGCAATCTCCCCGCTTTGAGTCAATGTAATCAGATATGATCCTATATAACTTGCCTAAGGTCCTTTGATGTGCCACGCTGGGCGAAGCCATGTCATATATGACCCCGTCAATAAGCTCGACCCGCCTTTCATCCGGCAGAGCATAGTAATCCGCCTCCGTCATGATTCGTTCCACCTTAAACACCTCCGATTCATACAAAATACTGTCCATAGTCATTCTCCTTTCTTCTTAAAATCTAGGAATACGCCTCGCAGGAGTCACTATGGTCGGCCATGCTCCTGCTATCACTATGTTGAAAACAGCATGAGCATTATCCGTGAATGGATGATATGTTTTTGTTCATGCCTAAGGGCGATCCGCCCTTGATTTGATTCAGATTATAAAACAGTCAGGGAATTAATGCAAATCCGGTCAGCTCATAGATGATGGGGGAAAGTTTTCATGCGTAAGTTTTAAGATTCTAATAACTTGCGGCAAAAAAAGGCGTATGATACAATAAAAGCGGTTTGTTCAAAAGAATAGGATTCCAAGGTGTACCACCTGACAGGACTGTAATCCTGTCAGGCAAGGCATA
>JAFUWM010000280.1 GCA_017483425.1 Lachnospiraceae bacterium
GAGCCTCCTCAAGTGCTGCAGCGAAAAGATAACCGGCCATAACTACACCCTTGGCGCCATCCTTTACCGCATTGTCCATCTGCTCTACACGAGCTGCGTCAGAGTCCTCTGAAGGCTTGTAGTAGTTTGCCGTAAGACCGTTATCCTGACAGAACTGCTGTACGCCTGCCCATGTGTACTGGTTGAAAGACTGGTCGTCAATGTTTCCGACATCAGTGACAAACGCCACATCCGTGGTGCTGCCTGATGATGCTGCTGTGTCTGCTGCCGCGTCTGCGGTGTCTTCTGCCGGAGCCGCCTCTTCCGTGTCTGTTGCTGCCGGAGCTGACGTATCAGCCGCTGATGAGCCGCAGGCTGCAAGAGACAGTACCATTGAAGCAGCAAGTACCATTGCAATAAGCTTCTTTTTCATTACTTCCCTCCTAATTAACTATGCATTTTGTATTTGCAACTTCGATTATCGTAATTATGAAAGCCTTTTTTGTCAAGTTTTTGTCATCTGATGTATACTTTGTCTTAAAGGGTGCTAAGCGGAGACCCGCTTGCGGTGGATTCCTTAGGGCGTGACAGGTGTAAGTCAGATATAGAATTGATTTATTTAGAGGAGGGTAAAATGTCCAAGCTCTATTTCAGATACGGTGCGATGGGATCGTCAAAGACGGCCAATGCTCTTATGGTCAGATATAATTATGAAGAGAAAGGAAAGAACGCGGTTCTGCTTAAGCCGATGCTTGATAACCGTGACGGCGAGAGAGTCGTCAAATCAAGGATGGGACTTGAATACCCCTGTGAGTTCGTTGAGGACTTTCTGGAGAAAACCAAAAATAAAAAGGACTGGAGCGACATAGATGCCATAATCGTGGACGAAGCCCAGTTCCTTACAAAAGAGCAGGTTGAGCGCTTTTCCGATATAGTGGATTTTAACGGGGTACCGGTTATCTGCTACGGATTGCGGACAGATTTTTCCAGCTCGCTTTTTCCCGGCTCCATGAGGCTGATGGAGCTTGCAGACAAGATAGAGGAGATACCTACGGTCTGCTGGTGCGGCAGGAGAGCCCATTTCAACGCCCGTATTTCAGACGGAAAAATAGTCCGCGAGGGTGAGCAGGTATTCATCGGCGCAAATGAAAGCTACATCTCACTATGCCGGAAGCATTTTAAAGAGGGAAAACTCAAGGGATAAAGAAGAAGCGGCGTTTCACTCGCCAATACAACTGCACTTGGTGTAAAAGCCCTCGTCCAGTATATCCTGCAATGATTTGGAGCCGTCAAAGACCACTATAGTGTCATAGCCCAGCGTACTGAAATGCTCTCCGCCTACCTTGTGCAGAAGATTCGTCTCGGAATCACCCACAAACTCGCCAAAGATCGCGGTATCAGCGTATATCTCCCTGAGTCCGTCTATAACCTCGGGATTTGAATAGAGAGCTTCGTTCACCGCATCCGCAGTGATTATCCGTCCCTCAGGTATCCCCGCCGGAGTGCCGGTATCCCCGGACGGCTCGGCGCCCTCTCCCAGCACATCAGTATCAGATCCCTGCTCCTCTTCTCCTGTCACATCCGTTTCGGGATCATTACTTTCCGCGTCATCTGTCTGAGCGTCATCTGTCTGAGCCGCATCAGAGGACTCATCCTCCTCGGTTTCACCGTCTTCATCAGACCCGACAGTCAGAAGCGACGGGATCGTTCTTTCTTCAGCAGTGTCAGTATCACTCTCACCGCTCTCCTCCGATGCCTCAGGAACACTTCCTCCTGCGGCCTCCACACCTGCGGCATAGCCCTCATCATAACCCCGCTGATAAGGAGGCTTATAATTACCGCAGCCGTATAGCAGCGCTGACAATACAAAAAAGTATATGCAGATTAATAAATGTCTCTTTCTCATCTGTTATAAAGGCTTAAATGATCCTCTGGGAAACCTTATATGTTCCGTTTGTAATCTTTTCATGAAGCTCTTCCAACGGCATGGGCTTACCGAAAAGATAACCCTGAAGCCTGCCGCAGCCTGCCTCCTCCAGAAACCTCGCGGCTTCATCAGTCTCAACTCCTTCTGTAAGAGAGAGCATGCCTATGCTGTCCGCAAGTCGGATTATGGCATCAAGTATCAGGGGCGACTTCTTGTTTGATTCAAAGTTCGTAAGGAACTTCATATCTATCTTTACGACATCAAAATCATAGTCCTTCAGGACATTGAATGAGGAATATCCGGAGCCGAAATCATCGAGCCACATCGCAAAGCCGTCCTTTTTGATCCTCTGCATGGCTTCCTCCAAAACTCCCATATTATCTGTAAGCGCGCTCTCCGTTATCTCCACATGCAGATAATTTCTCGGGATGTCATACTTCCTGATCAGATCCTCCAAAAGTCCCACCGCATCCATGAGCTCGAAATCAAGCCTTGAGAAATTCAGCGAAACAGGAACCACTGGCTTTCCAGCGTCCATTGCCTCCCTCATATTGCGGCACACCTGCTCAAAGATGCATGCATCTAACTTATGTATCTGCCTGTATTCCTCCAGTACGGGGATAAACACACCGGGAGAGAGAAATCCGTATGTGGGGTCTACCCACCTTGCAAGCGCTTCGCAGCCGCAGAGCTCTTTGCTGTCAGACCAGACTACGGGCTGGTAATAAACCTTAATATATCCCTCCTGTACGGCACGGTCTATATGGTTGACTATATACTGTCTCTTATGGAACTCACTGTCTACGTCCTTATTATACTCCATATAGTTTTTGCCGAATTTATTCTTTATCAGACTGCAGGCATACCTTGCGCAGTCTATCGCGACTCTCGGATCTGTATCCCTGTCTGCGGGTCTGAAACCGCCGACCTTAAGCTCAAGATACACTTCTGACTCATTGCCACTGACCCTGCTGCGTACTATCTCGGTCTTCTCCTCGACCTTGTCGAGATCCGTGAATACGACAAAGTGGTCATCAGACTGCCTGGCAACAAGATCATCAGGAAAAGCGTCGCATATGAGCAGGGCAAGTGCTGTCAGATATTCATTTCCCGCCTGATACCCGAACTGATCGTTATATGTCTTGAAATTCTCCACATTTAAGAAAAGAAAAACCTTGCGTGAGATATCTGTATCGGGA
>JAFUWM010000024.1 GCA_017483425.1 Lachnospiraceae bacterium
AAATATATCTTTGTAATTATTAGCCATTGTATTGATACTTAATGGTTTTAATTCGTACTTGGGTGCCCGGTATAGAAAAGTAAGCGATTTTTCATCCTGAAGGCTTTTTATATTAGCATACAGACCGGTCATTATAAGAAAAACCGGGTACTCTTCATATAAAAGCATCTGATATGAACTTGCAAATACCCTCATGTTTGTGCTGTTTGTAACTTCGTCAATAGCGATCAAAACCTTTTTATTGAGCTTTTTTAAAACCGCAAGCATTTTTTTCAGCTGGACCTCAATATCGGCAGGCGGGCCTTCAGTCGTAAGTGATGCAGAAAAGCCAAAGGAAAAACCGATATTTGCCTTTATGAAAGCAGCCTTAAGCAAGGGATGTTCGTATAATTCCGCGGCAAGTGATGTAAGCAGATCCCTGTTTGGATTCAGGGAAATCGCTATCCAATTATCATCATTTTTTATCCGGTTAACAACAGATGCCATAGTGACTGTTTTACCGGAACCCCTCACGCCGGTTACTATGTAAAGAAATGAACTCGGCGTGCTTGAATTAAAAGTATCTACGATCTCATCTATATAGCTGTTTCTGGAAATAAGCCTGTAAGGGGTTTTTCCGAAATTAAGACTGAAAGGGTTTTCGTTCATAAATAGCTCTCTTTGGTTTAATAACTTTTAATAACTTTCTTAAAGTTTAATAACTTTTAATAACTTTGTCAATTTTAATCCAGTCCATACAGGCAGTGCTCTTTCATAGCATTGAATCTGTTGATACAGATTCAGCACCTGTGCTATACTTATTTTTCGTGAAACAACGGAATAAAGAGGTAGGAACATGGCGCTTTCACGAAAATACGGCAAGTCCGTAGGCGATATAATCAAGATAAAATCAGATTTCTTTGAAAAGAACGAAGACATGCTGAAGCTCTCTGCGCATCAGGCGGATGCGCTGCTTTTGCAGCCTGAGAGAACTGAATGTAAGATATGCAAAAATCCTGTCGGAAAGAAAGCCGGACAGGAAGAGCTTTATCACAGCCAGCGCATGGCATATTATCAGTGCCCGGTCTGCGAACATGTAAATTCAGAGTATGAGGATAATGAGGATTTTGCAGCCAGGGTCTATATCGCGGATGATTATCTAGCGAATTACTCCGAGGCGGACAGAAAAAAGTACGAAGCCCGCAGGGATACGATCTATATCCCCAAGGCGGAGTTTCTTATTGATTCGCTTGCAAAGGACGGATTGAAAAAGAGGAATATAAAGCTGCTCGATGACGGGGCAGGCTCGGGGTATTTTGTTTCAGCGCTGAGGCAGCTTGGAATAGATCAGGTTGACGGCATAGAAATATCGGAATCCCAGGTTCAGTTTGCAAATACAATGAACGGGGATGATATACTTACCCAGGTTGATGCTCCGGATATTGCTTCGATAATAGAAACCGCCGATGTAAACGTTGTCACATTTATAGGTGTTCTGGAGCATATAACAAATCTTGATGACATACTCGACGCGATAAAGAACAATAAACGCGTAAAATACGTTTATTTCTCTGTTCCCATGTTCTCTATGAGCTGCATCTTTGAGGCGGCGCACCAAAACTGCTATAACCGTCATGCGGGCGGAACCCATACCCATCTGTTTACGGACAAGTCTATAGCATATATGGCGGACAGGATAGGCTTCGAAGAGTATGCTACGTGGAAATTCGGATCCGATATGATGGATCTTTATCGTATGATATGCGTGAGTCTTGATCAAAACGGCAATTCAAATCTCCGGGAGATATTTGGAAAGAAATTCCTCCCTATGCTGGATGACATGCAGAAGATCGTCGATCAGCATGAGGAAGCATCAGAAATACATATGATAATAAAGAGGAAAGCATGATCTGTCTTATAATTTCGCTTATCGTCATAATATATGCCGCGCAGGTATTATTATATGCTGTGCATATGTTTCAGCAGAACGGATATAAAAATAAAGTCCATCTGACCTGGATAAAAAATAATTACCCTAAGCATTTCACCAAAAGCCTGAGCAGAGAGCCTGCAAAGAAGCCGCTTGTATTCACACCCAGAGTGATAAGACTTCTCGTGACCACGGTTCTTTGGTTTCTGATCTTCTGTCTGCTGAACAGGTTTTTCGGAAATGAATATACCCTGCTTGCGATAGCGGTCATATACACGTTTGCGGTTGCTCCCTTCGCGCCTGTCATATCAAACTTAATAAATAAGCCGATAGAGACTTCCATAGCAAATGGATTTAAGAAAAAAGCAGAGGGTCTCCTGTCCGGTATGCCGGATATTAAGGTGATAGGCGTAACGGGTTCATATGGAAAGACTTCGGTGAAGTTTTATTTAAGGGAGCTGCTTTCTTCAAAATATGAAGTGCTTGCTACTCCGGAATCCTATAATACGCCGATGGGCGTTGTCAGGACGATAAATGAGAGGCTCCGTCCCACGCATCAGATATTTATCTGTGAGATGGGGGCGAGAAATGTAGGAGATATAAAGGAACTCTGCGACCTTGTCCATCCGGACTACGGAATAGTTACCTCCATAGGGCCGCAGCATCTTGAAAGCTTTAAGAGCATGGAGAATATACAAGGAACCAAGTTCGAGCTGCCGGACGCGGTACATCAGAAAACAGGAGACGACAGCCGCATCGTCCTGAATTATGATGATGAATACATCTCTTCATACAATAAATACGCGGATGCCGTTACCTACACGACAGATGGGAACGGAGCCTACAACGCTTACGGTATAACGACCTCCCGATCCGGCACGGAGTTTACGGTCACGGCACCGGACGGATCTTCACAGAAATTTATGATGCGTCTTATCGGCTCACATAACGTGATCAATGTAGTCGGGGCGATAGCAATGAGCCATGAGCTGGGGATCTCCCTGAAAGAACTCGTGATCCCCGTGCGCAGACTTGCCCCTGTAGAGCACAGGCTTAATCTCATAGAGCAGGGAGCGCTCACTATCATAGATGACGCCTATAATTCTAATCCTGCGGGAGCAAAAGCAGCCCTTGATACGCTGTCTATGTTCACGGATGACATGAAGATCGTGATAACCCCGGGAATGGTGGAGCTTGGCGCAGAGCAGGAAAAGCTAAACACTGTTTTCGGAGAGCAGATCGCGGCCGTTGCCGATCATGCGATAATAGTTGATAACGCAAATACCGATGCGCTGAAAAAGGGGATGAGAAACAGGAACTATCCCGAAGACAGGCTTTATATTGCGCCTTCTTTCAATGACGCTATGGCCTATGTGCACAAGATACCCGGCGAGACACACAAGATAGTCCTGCTTGAAAATGATCTTACGGATGTTTTCTGACAGGATATCAGTCTTTACCGGGTGTTGGAATAGTATTTTGAAAAGGAGCTGGTTATTATGAAAATACGTGTAGGAGTTATATTCGGCGGGCGCTCGGTTGAGCATGAGGTGTCGGTCATATCGGCGCTGCAGGCCATGCAGAATCTTGACGGCGCTAAGTATGAGGCAACAGCCATATATCTGACTAAGGATAATGATCTTTACGTAGGAGACAATATAGGAAATATCGAAGCATATAAGGATATTCCCGCATTGCTGAAGTCATCACAGAGGGTCATTCCTGTAAAGGAAAACGGACATTACCTTCTGGCGGCCTATCCGCACAGGACTTTTGGGATGAAGCCCGTAGAGCTGGACGTGATACTTCCTGTAGTCCATGGCACAAATGTGGAAGACGGCACACTGATGGGCTATCTGAAGACATGGGGGATACCTTTCGCGGGATGCGATGTGACAGCCGCGGCGGTAGGCATGGATAAATACATAATGAAGACCGTCTTTATGGACAATGATATCCCTGTGCTTCCATGCCGCAGATACACGACAAAGGACTATAAGGACATCGATATAATGATATCCGACATAGAAGACAGATTCGGCTATCCGGTCATAATAAAGCCTGTCAACTCAGGTTCCTCTGTGGGAATATCGGTAGCCCATGACAGGGACGGCCTTGTAAAGTCTCTTGACAGTGCATATACCTTTGCAAATGTCATATTAGCCGAGCATGCGATAATGGAACTTCAGGAGATCAACTGCTCGGTGCTAGGCGATATGGATGAAGCAGAGGCTTCGCTGTGTGAAGAACCCTATCATTCGGACGAGATCCTTTCATATGAGGATAAATATATATCGGGAGGCAAGACCTCAAAGACAGGGGGAGCGTCAAAAGGCATGGCCTCCGTATCCAGAACGATACCGGCGCCGATATCCGATGAGATGACGGAAAAGATACAAAATCTTGCGGTCAGGGCTTTCCGGTGCCTTGGGTGTAACGGCGTGGTACGGTTTGATTTCATGATAGACAAGTCAAACGGAAAACTCTATCTGAATGAAATAAATACGATCCCCGGTTCGCTGTCTTTTTATCTCTGGGAACCGACCGGCCTGTCCTATGGGAAGCTTCTGGACAGGCTCATAGATCACGCGATAAAACGGCGAAGGGATGAGGACAGGGTCACTTTCAGCTTTGAGACGAATATATTGAACCAGTCGAGTCTCAAAGGCTTAAAGGGAAGCAAGGGCGGCAAAGTATGATAAGAATGCTGGCGGCTCTTATATTCGTGATAATCTTTTTGCTTGTATCACTGATATTGATACCGGTCGGTCTTTTGATAGGGCGCATCAATAAAAAAGCCGGAGACTGGTATGCACAGGCTATAGTGGCATGGGCTTTTAAAGTGGTAGGTTTCATTGCGGGAGCAAAGGTCACTGAAACAGGCCGTGAAAAGCTGCCGCGGGACGAGGCCGTACTCTACGTTGCAAACCACCGGTCTATCTTTGACATAGTACTGCTGGATGCCAGAATACCCGCCCCGACAGCCATCGTAGCAAAGAAAGAAATGAAAAAAGTACCCATACTGAGCTGGTGGATGATCCTGAAGCACTGCAAATTTCTTGACAGGGAGGACCTGAAACAGAATCTGCAGATCATACTGGAGTGCATAGAGGATGCCAAAAACGGTCAGACCATCCTGATATATCCGGAGGGAACCAGATCAAAGTCAGAATCCGAGCTGGACATAGCTCCTTTCAAGGAGGGCTCTATGAAAATCGCTCTGAAGTCTGGCATAAAGGTAGTACCCGTGGCGCTGCATGGTACCAGAGATTTGCTTGAAAAGCAGTTTCCGAGGATCCGACCCGGTAAAGTCACTATATCCTATGGTGATCCTATAGATCCCAAGGCTCTTGATAAAGAGCAGCAGAAGCATCTTGGCGAACTCTGCCGGGAAAAGATACTGGAGATGCTCGATCCTGATAATTAGTTTTTTATTCTTAATGGTCTGTAATAATTCCCTAAATGATGGAATCTGGGAGCTTTTTACCGTAAAAACCACAAATTAGTGTTTACAAACATTAAATCTAATAGTATTATAATGTTTATAAACACTAATTTATGCAGTGATACAGTGTTTGCATTCATTCAGAGACAGATTCTTAGAATATGAGGATAATATGGGCATAGGACTCGATGAGTACAATATCATAAAGGATATATCCCGCAGAAGGATCAGGGAAACACGGACGGATACCAGGAGATTCCTGATAAAATCAATAGACTGGCGTGACAGACTAATTGCCATTTCCGGAGCAAGGGGAACAGGTAAAACCACGCTTATTCTTCAGCATATCAGGGAGGAGTTTGCGGACAATCCTGATGCTGCAATTTATATATCATTGGATAATATGTGGTTTGAAGTACATCCGCTTTTGGATTTGGTTGAAGCCCATTACAAGTTCGGCGGAACCCATATATTCATAGATGAAATTCATCATATGAAAGACTGGCAGTTACTGATAAAGAATATATATGATAACTATCCGGGATTAAATATAGTTTATACAGGCTCTTCTCTGCTTAAGATGGACTTTGAAGGAGGCGACCTGTCCAGGAGGCAGATCAGATACCTCCTGCCGGGATTGTCTTTCAGGGAATATATTTATTTTGAGGGCGCAGGGGATCATAAACCGGTTTCCCTTGATGACCTGATTATGAATCATGAAAAAATTGCTGAAGAATACATCTCCGGGAACAGGATACTTAAGCTGTTTAACGCATACCTTCAAAAAGGCTACTATCCATTCTATAAGGAAGTGTACGCGGGATACGGCCAGCGTCTTGAACAGGTTATAAACCAGATATTGGAAAGCGATTATCCCGCTGTTGCATCCATTAACTATTCGACAGTTTCCAAGATAAAAAAGATGCTGTATATTCTGGCTCAAAATTGTCCGCAGACACCAAATATGTCAGAATTGTACAGACAGCTCGATACAGACAGAAATCAGGGACTCAAGATGCTCTATATCCTGGATAAAGCCAATCTCTTAAGCCTGCTTCAAAGCGGGAGTTCTTCATTAAAGAATATGGGCAGACCGGATAAAATATATTGCGACAACACCAATATCATGTACTCTCTTACAGAAAATGTAAATACCGGAACACGGAGGGAAACTTTTTTCCTGAATCAGCTAAAGTCAGCCGGATATGAAGTTACATATCCTAAGCAGGGAGATTTTCTTATAAACGGAAGATACCTTTTTGAAGTGGGTGGCAAAAACAAATCATTCAACCAGATCAAGGATATCCCGTACAGTTATCTTGCCATTGATGAAGAGGAGACATGCTATGGAAATAAGATTCCATTGTGGATGTTTGGACTGTTGTATTAAGAAATTGAAGATCGTTAATGTTTTGATTGCCCAGCCGTGTAAATCGACACTATAGCGTACCTACCAATGTATATGGTATAATTCTTAAATGCTGATAAAAGGTGCGCGTATCATAGATCCTGGTAATAAAACAGATGAAATATTGGATATCCGTATAGAAAACGGGGTCATCGCGGAAAAGGGCAAAGAGATCACAGAGAAAGAAGGCGATGAGACAATAGATGCCGCAGGCTTTATCGCCGCTCCGGGTCTTGTAGATGTCCATTCGCATTTCCGTGATCCCGGACAGACGGCAAAGGAAACCCTGCATACCGGAGCCCTGGCAGCGGCAGCAGGCGGGTACACGTCGGTCGTCTGTATGGCAAATACGATTCCGGCAGTGGACAGTAAGGATACGCTGGAAGATATATTGTCCCGTTCCAAAGAGGAAGGGATACATATTTATCAGGCTGCAGCGGTGACATCAGGTAGAGAAGGAAAAGAGCTTGTTCCTATGGAAGAGCTGCTAAAGGCAGGAGCAGCCGGTTTCACCGATGATGGAACTCCGATAATGAACGAAGAGCTTGTAAAACAGGCTATGGCAGAGGCGGCAAGACTTGGCACGGTTTTAAGTTTTCACGAAGAAGATCCTGCGTATGTATGGCAGGCAGGGATAAACTGTGGCAGGGTTTCGGAAAATATGGGACTGCAGGGAGCCGACCGCAAAGCTGAATATTCAATGATAGAAAGGGATCTGAGACTGGCGCTTGAAACTGGTGCCAAAGTAGATATTCAGCATGTTTCCGCCAGGGAAAGCGTAGATATCATTAGGAGATTTAAGACAGAGGACGACAGAGAACTTATCCATGCGGAGGCGACACCGCACCATTTCTCTTTGACGGAGGAAGCGGTGAGGGATAAGGGAAGTCTCGCAAAGGTCAATCCCCCGCTCCGTACCGAGGAAGACAGACAGGCAGTGATAGCCGGCATAGCGGACGGTACCCTTGATCTCATAGCCACGGATCATGCTCCGCATACGGCAGCGGAAAAAGAAAGGGATTTTGTTAAAGCACCGACGGGAATGATCGGCCTTGAAACCGCCCTTGCGCTGGCTGTAACTAATTTGATAAATCCCGGCTTCATCACCTTTTCGCAGCTTATAGAGAGAATGAGCCTGAACCCAGCACGACTGTACGGTATCAAAGCCGGAAGTCTGGACATAGGGGAGCCTGCGGATATCGTAATATTCAATCCGGATGAAAAATGGATACTGAATGAAGACGATCTTCATTCAAAGTCAAA
>JAFUWM010000281.1 GCA_017483425.1 Lachnospiraceae bacterium
CGCATAAATGCTTACTTATTGCTAGTATAGTATTTCCATTTTGATATTCGTTTATGATGTACTTTATCTCTTGACTAGAAAATATATGTTTTCGCATACAATTACCTCCGTATAATATATTTAACTATATTATACGAAAAAATATGAAAAAATTACACCACGTTATGGGCGCCGTGTGGGTGACAGTCCGACATTACTTGCCCTGCATAAGTCGCGCATTTTATATGCTGTTTTTCCGGCAAATATTTATGCGTATAGCCGCCGTATAAAATGCGCCGGATAACCGGCTTGCAGCCGTCGTAGACATTCGGCAGTGCTCTATCTGTAATCGTAGACACGGCATATAATAATATAGAGTTTTCCATCTCTTTTGCCATGTCATTATCTTCTATAGTTTCATTAGCGATAATAGTCTTGAGCTGCTGTAAATCTACTTTTGTTTGTTTTCTCTTTTCGTTAAGTGTTTAGTTTTCAAGGTAATACAGACTCACTAGACTCAGGCATCGCCTGGCGGCTTGCCTTCATCAAGTGGTCTGTATGCATCGCACGTAAGCGAGCAGAACACGCTCGCTAAGTGCTCATAGCGATCCTCGATAGCTCAATGGTAGAGCATTCGGCTGTTACCCGAAGGGTTGCTGGTTCGAGCCCAGCTCGGGGAGTAGAGTTCCGGAAGAGCCGAAACTCTGCAAGTTTTACTTCGTGAAACTTGGATGATTGAGAGGCATTTAAGGTGTAATGAGAAGTCAACGCCCCGGTCGCATGCTCGCATGGCGAGCATAAACGCGACTCAAAACATGCCAAAGGGCATGTTTTGCAGCTGTTAACCGAAGGGTTGCTGGTTCGAGCCCAGCTCGGGGAGGTATATATTACAAGGCCCGGTGGTCAAGAGGTTAAGACATCGCCCTTTCACGGCGGTAACACGGGTTCAATTCCCGTCCGGGTCATTTGGAGACACCTCTGTAAGTCAGAAGCTTACAGAGTTTTTTATTATCTGATAAAGGGTATATCCGGCTGTGAGTTTTGAAGAGTTGTGGAACAGGATAGAGGAAAGCCAGGGGCAGACGATGACAACGTATCGCGGTCTGGATTTTTCATATACTGTTAAGGGCGGATGCATTTACATATCCAGAAAAAACAAGGAGATCACTCTGTCGTCGGTAAAACTCGCATATGAGGAAGCCATGAAGCTTGACAGGATAGTGAAAGGTCCGAAGAAGCTGAAATGCTTCGGGGCAAGCTATCTGTATCCGATATTTTTGGAGATCGGTTTTATCAGGAAAGAATGATCTCGTATATTGTCACACATTTCCAAGGAATACATGATGCAGACAGGCTGAGGCAGCAGTCTTAAGCCTGTGCATCAATTCTATATCCGTTGGCTTTTCCGTCATTTTATATTGAGGAAAATATCTGGTTATATGGAGAGGGATTTCAGGATCGATCTTAGATATCCAGGATGCTTCCTTTTCCATATCTTTTTCGCTGTCGCTGAGGCCGGGAACTATGAGTGTGGTAAGCTCCACGTGGGAAACATGCGAAGCGGTTTTTATAAATGCCTTTACGGTGTCGAAGTCCCCTCCCAGCAAACGATATCTCTCATCAGAAAAAACCTTAAGATCTATATTCATTGCATCGATATAGGGCAGGACAGAATCCAGTATTTCCATATTAATATTTCCATTGGTGACAAGCACATTAACAAGTCCTGCAGCTTTAACAAGCTTTGCGGTTTCACGGACGTATTCATAGGAAATGAGAGGCTCGTTATATGTGTACGCGATACCGGCATTGCGGTCGGTTTCGCTAAGCTCCACTGCAAGCCTGCAAAGCTCTGAGGGAGACATGATCTCTGTCCTGAAAGCTCCATTGATGCCTGTCTGTGATATGTCATGATTCTGACAGAATCGGCAGTACATATTACAGCCGAAGCCTCCAACAGATAAGATCCGGCTTCCGGGCATGAATCTTGCAAGCGGCTTTTTTTCTATGGGATCAAGAGCGATGGCTGTGAGGGTACCAAAGCTCACAGGCTCAATATGACCGTTCCGGTTGTGCCTCGCATGGCATAGTCCGGTCTGTCCCTCAGTTAAACGGCATCTGTGCGGACAAACATTGCAATAGACATCAGATTCAGACATGGCGTACTACTTCAAAGCGTTCCAGCGAAATTTCCTCCGAGGGATCTATGCCTGCTTTCTGCCTTGCTATATCAACCTGCTGCTCGACGGTATCTACTCCGTCAAGATCAGGAAGAAGCAGGCCGCGGCGCATACCGTTTGTCACAATGACACCATATTTTTTTACATCAAGCTCGGCATATGAGCTTATTGGCTCGGCATCCCCAAGGATGTCTACATTTATCTCAAGGTTATCAAGCTCATCTTTCCTGACGGGAGAAAACCGCGGATCCCTTGATACGGCGGAGACTGCATTTTCCCGTATTTCCTCTGCGACATTGTCACAGGTGGCGGAAATGGTTCCTATGCATCCCCTTAGCATGCCGAATTCATGAACGGAAACAAAAGCTCCGGCACGGGTATTCAGCATCTCTTCGGGCAGGCCGGTGAACTCCGGGAGCTTCTCTCCCTTTACATGACTATAGATAGTGTCTCTTGCAAGCTTTACATATGCGTCCATTGCGTCTGAAGCCTCCCTTTCATCAGTCGTATTTTCTTTCCTGCCGTTCATGTCATTTATTCTGAAGATAGCTATGCCATATCCTACGCCAAATGTAGCCTCGTGTGACAGGACTTCACTTGTAACATCATGTGAATGAAGAACGCCGCTCATTATGACAAAAGAGCGGTGACCGCATTCCTGACTCCGGTCAAGCAGGCTCTCGTCAAACTGAGTAAGTTCTGAAAGTGCGCACCTTTTCATTACATCCATGAGCTTTGCGTCATATATGGGACCCTCGGGACGGTAGCCGTAAGGACCGTCCTCCTTTTGACAATGAGACAGATCGCCGCTTGCAACCAGAACGATCTTTTTATCTGTGCGGGAGCATACGCTGTCTATCGCTCTGCCGAGGCTTTTGTGAACATCAAGAGAATAGCCTGATAAACCTATCCGTACAAGTCTGTAATCCGTATACCGTTTATTTATGAAATACAGGGGAACCATGACTCCGTGATCAAGACGCGGATCCCTCTCGCCGTCCATACCGGCGGGGATACCGGCTTTTTCCGCGGTATCAGCTATCTCCCGGGCAAGCTCAGTATCATACTCGATATCAAAGGAGACTCCCGGGGTTCTGAAAGCCGAGAAGTCTCCATATGCGTGACATCCGGGAGAAATATGGAAATAATCGGAATACATGGTGGCATGGGGTGATGTCACAATTATGGTATCAGGCTGAATATCTGCGATACGCTCTGCCACCCGATTGAAGGCATCCAGTGTGGCCTGTATCTTCCTCTCCTCGCCCTGTCCTATCTCCGCCACTGATATCGGCGGATGAGGTACCATGTAGGCCTCTATTACCGGCATATCGTTCCTCCTCCTCTAATAACTCTAGTTTATTATCTGGCTCAGTCCGGTCGGATGCTGATACTGTAACTCGCCAAAATACGTCTCGAACGGTATCATGCTCCTTCTTTAAAAAGCAGTCCATGAAAATATCTATTAAATCTAATTTACTACCAAAATAGACAAGCATCAATAGGTCAAATGTAACCGCGATAATCATAGTCATAACTCAGGTCTCCTTAAAAATCACTGAATTTCCAACGCTGTACCTATGATGGCACTTTTGCTGTCCGTTAAGACGGACAAAATTGTAATATGACCGATGATTGGTTATAATATGAACCTGACGGGACTTTACCGAACCGGCGTTATAGTGTATGATATGTGGCATCAATTCATACTAATAAAGGAGAAATACTATGAATAACAAATTTGGTATCAGAGAAGTAGTTGCAATGGGTATAGGCACAGCTCTTTTTGTCGTCCTTACCACGGTTCAGATTCCACTGGGTTTCGTACCCAATACGGCTCTGCAGCCCAGAATGGCAATCCTTGCGTTTCTTGCAGGGGTATTTGGTCCCATAGTCGGTGCTGTTATAGGACTTTTGGGTCATGCTCTGGGTGATGCGCTGTTTTACGGCGGAGTATGGTGGAGCTGGGTTTTCCCTGAGGCGGTAGTAGGCATCTGCATCGGACTCTTTGCTAAAAAGTACCAGATAAAGGAAGGCGGTTTCGCAAAGACAGGCCCGATCGTATTCTTTAATATAGTACAGGTTGTGGCAAATGCTGTAGCATGGATCGTGGTTGCTCCCGCGCTTGATATAGCCATATATAAGGAGCCGGCTAATAAAGTCTTTGCCCAAGGCTTTTTTGCTTTCCTCGGCAATATAATCATCATAGGCATCCTTGGAACGATACTAGCCATTGCCTACACTAAGGTTGCGGGCAGATCCTCAGACTTGACCAAGGAGGACTGATACAGAGTGTCATGGACCCGATAATCGAGTTCAAGGATTTTTCATTTAAATATAAGTCGCAGAAAGAGCCGACGCTCAGTGATATAAATCTGAAGATATACCCTGGAGAGAAGGTCCTTATCGCGGGACCTTCCGGCTCCGGCAAGTCGACTCTCGCGCATTGCATAAACGCACTTATTCCCTGCTCTTTTCCAGGAGATACTGGCGGCAAGCTGAGTGTCAAAGGACTCGAGCCGGAGAAAGAGGGCGTTTTTGGTATGTC
>JAFUWM010000282.1 GCA_017483425.1 Lachnospiraceae bacterium
CACATCGCAAAAGCCGATTCCCCTATATTTTTCACTCCCTCCGGTATTATCACACTCGTGAGGTTCGTGCAGCCGTAATAAGCCCTGTCTCCGATAGATGTCACATCATCATCTATGACAAGCTCCGTGATCGTCTTATCATTCATATATTTCTCACGGGCTATAGTCTTTGCATCCACCGTCTTAGCAGGAATCACAAAAAGCGCCACCAAAGTGACGGCAAGAAGCCAGATTATCCTCTTTTTGATATAATCACGTCTCATATCTTATTTCACAAAATGCTCGATCCTGCAGGTATGTGTTTTTTCCTTCTCATCATAGTTTATACCTACAAATAGCAGATCTCCCTCATAATTATATAGCGAATCAAAATATCTCTTATCCTTTATCTGGTCTATCGCGCTCTCAGCAGAGCCGTTTCTCTTTAGCTCTATGATCATGGCAGGCCGCCCGGAAACAAAAGGTATAAACACCACATCCGCGAAACCGCGCCCTGCTGTCATTTCCCTTACTATAGTATACTCATTTAACGCATAGATATAAGCCAGATAAATAGCGCTCTGCAAGGCATCCTCATTATTATAGCTCCTGTTGCTCGTCACATGGATATGGCTCACATCAAGCGCCGAAGCCACAGCACCCTCATCTCCCTCGATCGTGGACTTCAAAAGCTCCTTAGAAGCCTTGATTATTTTATTCGTAACTCTATAATCAGTATTTACATTTACGGTATTGATCCATTCCTGCTCTATTTCCCTGTTTGGGATGCGGCAGGTCTTCTTTTTATTGTCATAAGCAAGGTAGCCGATATGTATCAGATATGTATATACATCATCCTTTCCCTTGAAATCAGTCAAAGTATTCATAAAGGAAGTGGGATTCACCTCTATGCTCTCGCCTGCAAGGAGCCTTATGACATCTTCTCTGGTTCCTTCAAAATTCTCCTCTATACGCTCTGCTATAGCCTGATATGTCGAAGTCCTGCTCCAGTAATTATCAAATTCCCCGGTGCGTATCGCCTGTACTACAGACTCCGGATTATATATTTCATAGTCCTTAAGCCTGTAACCATCATACCATCGTCTGCATTCCTCATAGTCAATATCATAACCTTCACAAAGAGCTTTGACTTCCTGATCCGTAAACCCAACATATTCTGAGAGTTCCGCTGCATTCAGTATGGTGTACTCCCTGAAATTATTAAGCTTAGACTGCACCCTGTCTCTCACTACAGGCAATATCCCGGTCAGATAAGCAAGAGATACGGCCTGTTTCATAGGAGCACTCTTAAAAAGCCCGTTCAAAAAACTCAAATATCTGTCAAATAACTCCCTGTCCACCTTCTCACGCACAAGCACATCATATTCATCCAGTATGATGATAAATGTATCGCCGGTGATACTATATACCTTAAGGATAACCTCTGCCAATGACACTGTATCCTCAAAATCAATATCCTTATAACATTCCTCTATCTCTTTCTTAATCTTAAAGGTTAGCCTGTCAATCATATCAAGGCCATGTGATGCAAACTGATATTCGGCATTCACATCGATCTGTATGACATTAAACTTATTCAGATTCTCATAAAAGGAAGGATCCTCCGCAATCTTGTATGGAGCAAATAAATCCCTTGAATCACACCCCTTGGAATAATAAGCGGCGATCATCTCACTCGCTATAGTCTTGCCAAACCGTCGGGGTCTGGAAACACAGATGAAGCTGTTACTTTCGCCTATATAGCCATTCAATACCGAAAGCATCGAGGTCTTATCAACATATATCTTTGATGATACTGTCATCTTAAAGTTTATGTTATTCGGATTAAAATAAATCCCCATCCTGCCTCCTGTATACTCATACTGCCATGCCGCTATATCACAATAGACAGGCATGGCAGTATTATACATCATTTTACAATAACAGAATAAACTATGCCGGGTTGACCTGTGGCTTCGGATCCTTCTTTAAGAAAAGGAATATCGACAATGCCGCCAGTCCGAAGCTGATAAACCACTTCGGTGAAATCGGATCACCGGTCTTAGGCGTATTATCAAGCGTTCCGATCGCAAGGTCACCGGTATTCACATAGAATCCGTAAGGCGAGAAGTGCGGCGCCACAAATGTCGC
>JAFUWM010000283.1 GCA_017483425.1 Lachnospiraceae bacterium
CATCTTTCGTGAGATTTACCTTGAGGGAAGCGGCTGCATCCTCTGCCTCGGCGACTATCCTGTCAGCCTCGACGACAGCGTTTTTCTCGGCGTCCTCGGATGCGAGCTCCGCCTCGCGGATCTTCTCGATAGTGTCCATTGCCAAATCTGATCACCGTCCGTTTCTTATATAAATTTCACAAAAGTAACTTCATAATTTTAACTTATTTTGTATACTTTATCAAGCCGTGGTATCATAAATAGAGATAAAAGAGATTAACAGTTAAAGAGGAGGTAGGACTATGCCAAGCAATGAAAAAGAGATAAACAATAATTTGTTTGATCAGCTGACCATAGTGGAAAGACTCGAAAAAGCATTTAATGAAAATACATTCGAGAAAGAGAGTGAGATAATAAAGGCTGAGATTAACAGAAAACTGTATCAGAAGCCTCCGCTTACGGAGACTGACAAATGAAAAACGTACATTTTATCGGTATAGGCGGTATAAGCATGAGCGGGATAGCGGAACTTCTGCTCTCCGAGGGTTATAAGGTATCCGGCTCCGACGCGCACCGCACGGAGATAACGGAAAGACTTGAGGAGCTCGGCGCAAGGATCGGCTATCCGCAAAAGGCCGATAATATACCTGAGGATACAGATATAGTTGTCATGACTGCCGCTATCCATGAGGATAATCCTGAGTTTATGGAAGCAAAAAGGCGCGGGCTTAAGGTGGAGACACGGGCCGATTTCCTCGGCCAGATAATGAGAGGCTATGACGTGCCTGTGGCCGTAGCCGGAACCCACGGCAAGACTACAACGACGGCAATGATCTCAGAGATCCTGCTCGCTGCGGAAGCTGACCCAACTATTTCCATAGGAGGGGTTCTTCGCGATATCAGGGGCAATTTCCGTGTGGGCGGAAAGAAATATTTCGTGATGGAGGCCTGCGAATATACAAATTCCTACCATTCATTCTATCCCCGGATAGGCATCATACTGAATGTCGAGCCTGATCATCTCGATTTCTTTAAAGATATAGAAGATATCCGGCGCTCATTCCACAGATACGGCGAGAATATACCGGATGACGGCGTTCTTATCATTAATAAGGATATAGAGGGCTTTGATGAGGTTGCCGGAGGACTCAAATGCAGGGTGATCACTTTCGGGAGTGATGACAGTGCCGACTACTATGCCGACAATATAGTATATGATGAATTTGCAAGACCGACATTCGACGTCCATCACGAGGGAAAGGTAAGGCGGATAACACTTGGCGTATGCGGATCCCATAATGTCATAAATGCGCTGTCAGCCATAGCCGCGGCAGACGAGTTGGATATAAATGAAGAGACGGTAAAAACGGGACTTAAGAATTATACCGGCACCGACCGTCGTTTTGAAGTAAAGGGGAAGCTGGGCGGAGTTACAATCATAGATGATTACGCCCATCATCCAACGGAGATCAGGGCAACTCTAAGTACCGCGAAAAAATACCCGCACAGGGATCTCTGGGTTGTATTCCAGTCACATACTTATACGAGGACAAAAGCGCTGCTTGACGAATTTGCCGATGCCCTGACTTTGGCTGATCATGTCATATGCGCCGAAATATATGCCGCCCGTGAGACGGATACGCTTGGCGTCAGCGGGGAAACGCTTGCGGAAAGGGTAAAGGATAGGGGAACGGACAGTTATTATTTTCCGACCTTTGAAGAGATCAAAAAATTTATCAGGGAAACTCTTCTCGACAGGGATCTGTTGATAACCATGGGAGCCGGAGATGTAGTAAAGATCGGGGACGAGCTCCTGCGGGAAGGCTAATCCACATTTCCCACAACTTTTTATTAACAGAATACAAGAGTTATTTTTCCGATAATCCCGTAGCAATCAACTTTACTGACTTTTTCAACTTTATCATGCTTTCAGCCTCCGCCTCTGCGGAGGCTATTTTATTTTAAATTCTGTTGTGATATACTCCGCTACGCTTGAAGAAAACTTGAAGAAAACAGCATTTATACAGGGAAGAAAATGGGTAGCATTATTCTTAAGGGAAACCGCTATTCGGGAAATACTATTGTCTCGAATTGCTTTATCGACGAATATATGGCGGAGGCAAACGGAGCACAGTTGAAGATATATTTATATCTGATGCGGTGCATAGAGGCGGATGAGCCTGTATCCGTTCCGCTTCTCGCAGACAGATTTAATTATACGGAGACAGACATCATTCGCTCCCTTCTTTATTGGGCGAGAAAGGGGATAATCTCCATTGAGTTTGATGATGACAGGAATGTATCGGGCATAATACTCAATGATCCGTCAGAGGCTCAGGAAACAGAAGTGTCACTTCCCAAAAAGAGTCCGGCGAAGACATCGGAGGGGAGACAGCGACCCTCGTATTCTCCGGCGGAGCTTTCGGATTTTGAGACAAAGTCTGAGATAAAGCAGCTTATATTTGCGGCAGAGCAGTATCTCGGACATCTGCTTACGCCCACGGATATGAAGACCATGCTTTTCATATATGACAGACAGGGCGGACTGGGATTTTCGGCTGATCTC
>JAFUWM010000284.1 GCA_017483425.1 Lachnospiraceae bacterium
CTCTTTTATGGGAAGCGCGTCAAATTCCGTTATTATTTTTTTACAGAGCTTTTTGTACCTTGAATAAGAAAGGCTTCCCGATGCAAGGAAATCCTGAGCCTCTTTTAAGAGCCTCCTGTGCAGCTCATCGGCAGAACCCTTTTTCATCTCATAGGTTCTCATGCGATAGAGACACTTCATAAAGAGATCCCCTATTTCCGCCCCGTAGACCATACGGACCACAAGCGAAGGGCTTATATGAAAGCCGGGATTAGGCTCAAGACCTACTGCATTCAGCGATATCACAGGGATCTGCTCCATGCCTGCTTTTTTTAGAGCGCGGCGGATAAAGGCGACATAGTTTGTAGCCCTGCAGCCCCCTCCGGTCTGGCTCATAATGACGGCTGTCCGGTCAAGGTCATATTCTCCCGAGAGGAGCGCTTTCATTATCTGACCTACGACCATCATTGACGGATAACAGGCATCGTTATTTACGTATTTCAAGCCGATGTTTACAGCCTCATGTCCATCATTATCCAAAAAGACAAAATTATAACCTTCCGCTTTCATGGCAGGCTCCAGTACCTCGAAATGTATCGGAGACATCTGGGGCGCGATTATAGTAAAGCCTGCCTCCTTCATCTCTTCGGTAAAAAGCACCCTCCTCTGGTCAAGCGGTTTGATATCTCGCTTTGTCTCGTTCATGTCACGTACCCGGAGCGCTGCAAGAAGGGAGCGTACCCTTATGCGCGCAGCCCCGAGGTTATTTACCTCATCAATCTTGAGACAGGTATATATCTTCTCACCGGATTCAAGGATCTCCGCGACCTGATCCGTAGTCACGGCGTCAAGACCGCAGCCAAAAGAATTAAGCTGTATGAGATCCACATCGTCACGCTGCTTTACAAACTCTGCGGCGGCATAGAGCCTTGAATGGTACATCCACTGGTCTATGACCCTGAGAGGGCGCTCGACCTTGCCCAGATGTGATACAGAGTCATCGGTAAGCACCGCGACCCTGTGCGAAGTGATAAGCTCCGGTATGCCGTGGTTTATCTCGGGATCTATATGGTAAGGTCTTCCCGCAAGCACTATGCCCCTTGCGTTATTCTCCTCGATCCATTGAAGTGTTTCCTCACCCTTTTTCTCAACCTCTTTTCTGAACTTTGCCTGCTCATCCCATGCGCGGTATACCGCCTGCACGACCTCCTCGGGGTCGACCTCGGGAAGCGCTTCTATTAGCCTCGGATAGATATCCTCCGGAGAATCAAAGGCCATGAAGGGATTGCGGAAATCAATGTTTTTAAGCTTTAGATCCTCGACATTGTTTTTTATATTCTCGGAGTAGGATGTAACTATCGGGCAGTTAAAGTGGTTTCCCGCTTCCCTGAACTCGTTTCTCTCATAGAATAATGACGGATAGAAAATGAATCTGATCCCCTTGTTTATAAGCCACTGGATCTGACCGTGCGCGAGCTTTGCCGGGTAGCATTCGGACTCGGACGGTATCGACTCTATGCCAAGCTCATATATCTTGTGACTTGCCTGCGGGGAGAGTATCACCCTGTAGCCGAGCTTCGTGAAGAATGTGAACCAGAAAGGGTAATCCTCATACATATTAAGAGCTCTGGGAATGCCTACCGTGCCTATCGGAGCATCATAACCCTCTAAAGGTTCGTATCCGAAGATACGTTTCATTTTCCATTCATAGAGATTGGGAACGTCCGTATTCGTCTTTGCCCGTCCCAGACCCTTTTCGCAGCGGTTTCCGGATATGAACGTGCGGCCTCCCGTGAATCGGTTTATGGTAAGGCGGCAGTTATTCGTGCAGCCCTGACACTTCGTCATGGAGGTCGTGAATTCAAGATTTACTATCTCATCGATAGAAAGCATCGTGGAATCTACACCCTCGACATGCCTCTCCTTTGCTATGAGCGCGGCTCCGAAGGCTCCCATGATGCCCGCGATATCGGGGCGCACGACTTCAACGTCCGCTATTCGCTCCAGGGAACGGAGTACGGCATTATTATAGAAAGTCCCGCCCTGGGCCACTATGACCCGTCCCAGCTCGTCGGCGTCGGAAACCTTTATTACCTTAAAAAGAGCATTTTTTATGACTGAATAAGCAAGTCCTGCAGAGATATCATCAACTCCGGCGCCCTCCTTCTGAGCCTGCTTGACCTTTGAATTCATGAAGACCGTGCATCTCGTACCGAGGTCGATCGGATGCTTTGCAAAGAGGGCAGCTTTTGCGAAATCCTCGACCGACATATTAAGTGATCTCGCGAAGGTCTCAAGGAAAGAGCCGCAGCCTGAGGAGCAGGCTTCATTAAGCATTACGGAATCAACGGTATTATTCTTTATGCGTATGCACTTCATATCCTGACCGCCGATATCAAG
>JAFUWM010000285.1 GCA_017483425.1 Lachnospiraceae bacterium
TATACTGTCTATGCTGAAATCCTTCATCTTTACTATAGGGACACTGTAAGTAAACTCTCCTCCCGGCATCCGGATCAGTATCTCTCCCTCGTCCGTATCGGATTCTTCCCCACGGAGCAGCAGAAGCCCGGTGTATGGGAAGCTTACTATGAGCCTCGTCTTTTCCTTCACACTTCCGTCCAGTGCTATCTGCGATGTGTACTCAAATATCCTCACCAGCACGGAGCCATCGTATTTGCCGCTTTCACATTCCATGTGGTATCTCCTGCTCCTTCCGGACTGGGTTATCATGAAATACGCATCCGTTATCCGCTTGTCCCCGGAGCCGTCCGTCCTCTCCACAAAATGCTCATTTCTCAGTCTCTCGACCTTCGCATCCGCACCATAATCCTCCCTGAAGAAGTAATTCACCAGCGGTATCAGCAGGTCATCACATTCCCCCTCCATTGTCCTGACAATCACATTTACCATTATTTTGATGGTAAGCAAGAGCTGGGGTGCGTTAGAAAGCTCTCCAGCGCACTGTATAGCGCCTCTATCTCCTTTGTATAATGGTACATCTTGACAAGCCCGTATTACGAGCATAGGATTCTCGGACAGTCCTAGAGACTCCCCATCCTCGCCATAAGCGATTCGCCGTTTTCTTTGAACCATTCTATGCTTTTTTTATAATCAGGAAGAACCTTTTCGACCTCCGCCCAGAAGCGCTTTGAGTGGTTCATCTCTTTCCTGTGGCAGAGTTCATGGACTATCACGTAGTCACGGTGCTCCGGAGGCGCGAGCATGAGCAGACAGTTAAAGTTTAAGTTTCCTTTCGATGAGCAGCTTCCCCAGCGGCTTTTCTGATTGCGTATCGTGATCCTTCCATATGTCACACCCATTATCGTGGCATAATGCCTTACTCTCTCCGGGATATCCTTTACCGCTTCATTCGCGAGCTGCCTTATCTCTTCCATGGAGAGCAGCTGCACTTCTCCGGCTTTTTGCATCCTGCGTGCCGCCTCGGCTCTGTGCTTTATGATCCATCCCTGGCTGATCTCAAGGAATTTCCTGATGTCCCTGTCGGGCATATGAAGCGGTGCTCTGATCAGCACTGAAAGATCAGGCTCTATCTCCACGGATATCGTCTTACGCCTGCTGCGCTTTATGTAATACTTTATCTCATTATCACGATTCTGCTCGTTCCCGCTCAAAGAACCACTCCCACTTTCAGTCAAAATTCTCCTGCTGACTGTACAGCGCATAAGCCCTGTCCTCTTCGTCATGCATATATTCTGTATCTGTCTTCCCGAGCACGTCGTTTTTTACGGTATCCTCTACCGCGTCCCCGTATCCTGTGAGCGCCGCGAATGGTGAGAACTGTGCCGCCCTGTCTTTTACAGACATCTGCGGGTGCGTCTTTGAAACATGATGCGGCAGATCGATTATATCGTCATACTTTCCCATCAGGCTTTGTGGCCTCCTATCTGGCGGTTGCGCTCCAGCCCCGTGGCTCCCTCCTGCATGCTGGTACCCCTGACTATAGCGTTTTTGCCGAATTTGAGCTTGATATCTATCATGGCATCCTGCAGGCGCTTTTCCTTCTCGCGAAAAGCCGCCTTTTCCAGCTCCTCTTCCTCTTTCGCTTCATAATCCGTGAAAAGATCAAGCTGCTCGTATTCTTCAGTATCCGCGGAAGCGGCTGCCTTACCCTCGTCTATAGCGTGGTTTGCGACCACATATATGCGCCTTATCAGCAGGTTTTTATTTACTTCTCTGTCATATACAGCAAGTGCCCCGTCAATTACTGCTTCCGTTGATGAGGTCATCCCGTCCAGATTGCACGTGCCGTGCGCGTGCTTCGGAACCTGCCTTCCGTAATGATCTGTAGTTACCTCGCCCTTGTATTTCTTTTTTATTTCAGGATTCGTAAGGCTCTCCACATCATATCCCACGGTGAGCACGATCTGGTCAGTCACAAGGTGCTTCACGACCAGGTCATATGACAGCATCTCCGCCATCTCCCTGACTATTATCCGTCCTTTTTCATGATCATACGGCTCCTGAAGTACCTGTCCCTGGCTTATGCTGTTATTCTCGGGCTTATACGCTTTGACATCCGCAAGGGTACAGGGTTCCCATCCCCACGCGTGGTCTATGAGAAGCTCCGCGTTTATGCCAAAAAGCTTATAGAGCAGCTCTTCATTATAGTAATCCCCCGGTTTACCGACAGAGCATTTGGCTACATCACCCATAGTGTAGAGCCCGTTTGCTTCAAGCTTCCGTCTGTAGCCACGCCCAACCCGCCAGAAATCAGAGACCGGCGTATGCTCCCAGAGCTGCCTCCTGTAGCTCATCTCATCAAGCTCCGCTATCCTCACGCCGTCCTTATCCGCAGGCATATGCTTTGCCTCTATATCCATCGCTATCTTCGCAAGATACAGATTAGTCCCTATGCCGGCAGTCGCAGTGATACCGGTCTCATCCTGCACGGTTCTTATCATCTTGAGCGCAAGCTCATGGGGTGTCATCTTGTAGATATTAAGATATGAAGTGGCATCGATAAAGACCTCGTCGACAGAGTAGGCAAAGATATCCTCCGGCGCTACGAAGCGCAGGTATATTTTATAGATCCTTGTGCTGTAATCCATATATAGCGCCATGCGGGGCTTAGCTACCTCATAATCTATGCCGCCGAGTTCCTTCGCCCTCTGAACCACTTCAAATAGCCTGGGTCTTCCCGGTATCCCGAGCTCTTTAAGCGCAGGTGAGACCGCAAGGCATATCGTCTTTTCCGTCCTGCTCTTATCCGCTACCACGAGCCTTGCTTTGAGCGGATCAAGTCCTCTCTCGACACACTCGACTGAAGCATAGAAGGATTTCAGGTCTATCGCTATATAATACCGATCAGCCACCTGATTTGACCTTTTTCCACATTTCGTTATAGAGGGAGTCACCCTCCTCGCCGAGATACGTGTAGGCATCACATCTGCTAAGGATATCCTCTCCGGGATAAGCAATCTCCGAGTTCCTTATTGCTTCATCCTCTATCATATCCCTCGCCACGGTATTCGGAGTGGAATAAGTGATAAAATCAAAATTCATGAGCGCTATCTCGGGCCTGCACATGAAGTCTATCCATTTCATCGCAGCCTCCGGGTTCTTTGCTTTTTTGGTCACTACCCAGCCGTCTATCCATACATTTGAACCCTCGTCCGGCACGCTGAA
>JAFUWM010000286.1 GCA_017483425.1 Lachnospiraceae bacterium
CAGCATCAGCAAAAGCAGTGTCATCCTCAGCATTCCCCTCGCCTGAAAAGATAATATCAAAGCCAATTACTGAGGGGCTTTTTACGGCGGAATCAAGTCTTTCCATAAGCCTTGCAAAATAAGCCCGGCTCCAGTCCGTATAAGGCCCAAGCTCTGTAAGCGTCTCCTCGTCTATCGCTATTATCTTTATATCCCCGGGAACAGGCTCTCCGCGCTGATACAGACTGTCCTCCGAAATGCTCTCAAGCTCGCGGAAAGCATTTGTAAGAAGAAAAACACTGCTTAAAGCAACGGCTGCGAATATTACAATAATATGAATAAGATATCCCCGGCTTTTCTCTTCCTTTTGCATTTATCCTTCCTTAATTACTCCTCCCGGCTGCCGTAGAAGCCTACACCCAGTTCCTTGATGTAGGCATCCTTTATTACTCCGTCTGAGATATTCTCATCAAAAACCTGAGTCCACATGACGGCTTTTGATATGCGGAAGGAGCCAGAGCCGTCCTCAAATTCCACTGGTATTACCTCGGGGAACCAGCCAGTAACGTCAATTTCGTCCTCACTGCCATAGTTAAAGGTGTCGAGATACCAGCCGGACGCGCTGTCGCCTCCCGGTATGTCTGAGACCGGCTGATCGATTCTTCCTGAACGGTACGAGTTAATGTAATCCGCAATCTCGTCCTCGTGAGCCGCCAGATAGCCATTGCTTATATCCGCAGCGGTCTTGGCAAGAGTTTCGTCTCCCTCTATGGCCTCCTCGTCTGACACGCTCCATACAGATTTATTCTCCCCGCCCCTTATGGTATAGGCAAAGCGAATCGAATCCGGCCCCTCCGAAGGATCAGCGGACATGGAGTATATCCTCGAAACTATAAAGATGGGCTTTTCCCTGTCTGTGAATTCATCATCGGTAATAAGGCCGCCATCGCCCGCATGCAGCTCGACTATCTGTCCGTCCCCGTATTCCGCCCATACGGTACCTTCGGATACCGTAGTACTTGTGGTGTTGGTGGCAGGATTATAAGAAACGGAAAAAGTAGTACCCCGGACACTCAGTGTCGCGTTAGGGGTCGTGACCTCAAAGGTCGAGTCCTCATTCAGCTTTTGTTCTATCGTAAACAGCGCCGAACCGCTGATAAGATCTATAGTGACAGAGCCTTTTTTATCTGATCCGCTGGCTGTTATCGTAAAGGTTGTATTGGCATCCGCCCCTATGTGCTTGTCAGAATCAATGAGCATGCCAAGCCATGAGTTATCACCGGTTGAAACAATATCCTCTGATACGAGCTGCAGACCCGAAAAAACGTCTATATCAGAGCCATCACGTTCGATATTTACAGATCCGTTAAAGTCCTCAACCTTGATGACACGGTATCTGCCGCCTCTTTTTGCTATAAGTACAACAATAAGGATTATGCCGATGAACAGGGCGGTAATTGATACTATGCCCCACGGAACCATGAATGACCGGATTTTTGAGCCTTTGCTGCTTTCCAATTTAACTCTCCATTCTTATTTATTAAGGCTTTTTTATTAAGGCTTTGCAATAGCAATAATACCACATTGTCGTATGTATTACTATCTTGACACACAGAGAAAATAATAAGAAAATAGTTCATTGTGTACGGAACAGGTGAATGGTTGACATAAATATATCGGAGTTTATCATATGATAGAATCACTAAAGCGAAACTGGAAGGGTATGGTGCTGATGCTTATATCGGCGCTTACATTATCGATCGGCTCATTTCTATGGAAAATGGCGGATCTCAGCGACATAGCCACGGCAGTCACGAGCGTACAGGGGATCATAGGGGTATTCTTAAAGATACTTCCCGGGTTTATCGTATACG
>JAFUWM010000287.1 GCA_017483425.1 Lachnospiraceae bacterium
CCCTTTGCTCCGCCGCCGCAGATGCGGGTACGCTTTACGTCTATGCCGAGAGCTCTCGCTACCTCGTAGGAATCTCTGATACCAAAGGTGATGCCCTCCATGACAGCCTGAAGCATATCTGTCCTCGTGCTGTCCATAGACATGCCGATAAATGCTGCCCTTGCGTTGGGGTTATTGTATGGCGAACGCTCGCCCATGAGATAGGGCATGAAGAATATATTATTATTTCCCAACATGGTGTCGGTGATTTTTCCCTGCTCTCCCGCATAGTCATCGGTCTTCAGGATATCCTCTATAAACCATGCCTTGCAGGATGCCGCCGAGAGCATGCAGCCCATCAGATGGTAGTAACCGTCCGCATGCGCAAAGGAATGTATCGCATTGAAAGAATCCACCTTGAATTCATGACTTGAGATAAATATAGTTCCGGATGTGCCAAGACTTATGTTGCAGAGCCCCTCGCCTACTGTGCCTGTGCCGACAGCAGCCGCGGCGTTGTCACCCGCTCCCGCGGCAACTATCACGGATGCCGGAAGACCAAGCTCTTTTGCCACGTCCTCCTTCAGAGTGCCGACTTTCTCATAGGACTCGTAAACCGTCGCAAGCTTTGATTCGTCGACACCGCAGATATCGCACATCTCCTTGGACCACCTGCGGTTTTTTACATCATAGAGCAGCATGCCCGACGCGTCCGAGGGGTCGGTACAGTGCACGCCCGTAAGCTTGTATGCGATATAATCCTTGGGAAGCATTATCTTACTGATGCGGGTAAACTTATCAGGCTCATTTTCTTTCATCCAGAGTATCTTTGGAGCCGTGAATCCCGCAAAGGCTATATTCGCCGTGTAGTCGGATAGCTTGTCCTTACCTATTTCGTTGTTCAGATAGTCGGTCTCCTTCTGGGTCCGCCCGTCATTCCAGAGTATGGCGGGACGGATGACATTGTCATCTTTGTCAAGTACGACCAGACCGTGCATCTGTCCGCCAAAGGAAATGCCTGCGACCTTAGATGCATCTATGCCGGATATAAGCTCGGGGATACCCTTTTTTACAGCCTTCCACCAGTCCTCGGGTTCCTGCTCGGACCAGCCCGGATGCGGGAACGCTATGGGATATTTCTCTGAAACTATGTTTGCTATCGTGCCGTCGGACTCCATGAGCAGGAGCTTCACGGCGGAAGTACCCAGATCTACGCCAATGTAATACATGAATTACCCTCCTTTAAGAAAGATATGTCTGCCTTGCAAAACCACAATCTTTAATTTATCCCATAGATAGTGGGATGTCAAACACCGGTCTTGACAAGTTTTGATCGTGTGATATAGTTTACATAGTATTTAAATATTGAGTGAAACACCCCCCGTCTATGGAAAAATACTGACAGGGGGAATTTATAGACTATTGATTTTTACCGATTTCTCGTGCAAGAAATCGTACGGATGGAATAATAAATATGAGCAAACGATTTTTAAGCATTATATTGTCCGCTGTCCTTGTACTGTACGTTTCGGCTACAGTATTAGGAGAATCTGTGTCTTCAAACGGCGTTTATCCTGATGAAGAGCAGACGATACAGGAAGTAGTGGATTCAGAAAGTGAAGAAACAGTGACGGGAGAAGACGGTGAATCCGGGCAGACCGGAGTAGATCCGCAGGAAGAAGTCACAGTATCAGAGGATGAAATCATACCCCAAAAAGATAATGAGTCAGACGACGTTGCGGATGAATCTGAAGAATCGGATGCTGCGGATGATGGCGAGGATACCCGGGCAGATGAAGAAACGGAAGACACTGAATACACCGATGACACCGAAACCATAGAAGATCCGGATGATACGGAATATGATGACAATACCGTTATCGAGGACAACGCGGATGATACAGAAGAGACCATACAGGTTGAGGAAGAGATCACAGAGGAAGAATGGCTTTCAGAGCATGAAATAACCGAAACAGATGACGGTTCTCTCGAATACACGGATGAAAACGGGGAACATTGGGAGTTTGCTCCTGAAGACCCGGAAATATTCAGGCACGTCAAAGATACCGGTGTTGGAGGAGGAGTTGAGATAACGCTGAAACCGGATAAGAACCGGAGCCTTACAGCATTGAAGAAAGGCAAGGATCCGTATTCTCTTATCTTGAACCCGGATTTCAAGTACAGATATCCCGGCTTTTTTAAGTCAGGAGATACTAAAGAGCTGCCGGATGTTCATTGCGGTATGGATATTTCACGTTACCAGGGTGTAATTTCCTTAAAGGACTGGAAAACCCTGAAAAATGATTACGGCATAGAGTTTGTATTCATCAGAGCCGGATACAGAGGCTACGGAGCCGGTGGCTCGTTAAACGAGGATATTTGCTGCAGAAAAAACATAAAGAATGCCTATAAAGCAGGTGTGGCCGTAGGAGTTTATTATTTCTCCCAGGCAATATCCGAGGAGGAGGCAGTGGATGAGGCAGAGCACTGCCTTGAAATAATAGACGGATGTGAAGACATGATCTCTCTTCCGGTTGTGACGAATTATGAGTATTCCGGGGCAATGGGACGCCTAAGAAGAGCGGGACTCAGTGCCGACGAGCATACTGCCATAGTCAACGCTTTCTGCGAGAGAGTCAAGGAGGAGGGATATACCTCCGGAATCTATGCCAATAAGAGCATGCTTCAGAAAGATATGAAGCTTGATGATATACCTGAGGATCATTTTATTTGGATGGCCAACTTTGTATCTAACGGAAAGAACGGTGTTTATTCCACTTCCTACACCGGAGCTTTGAGCGCATGGCAGTTCACCAGCAGATTCACCGGATTTGGTGAGGGAAGAAACGGCTTAGGTCTCATGAAGAGCGTCAATCTGGATCTTGATCTATGGTACGGCGATCTTCCCGGTGAGGATGAAGACGAGCCGGAGCAGGATGTTAAAACTGTTTCCGTAAATTATACCCGTGTCGCAGCAAAGAAGCCGGAAAAAAAGACTTCAAAAACCGTGATAAGCGATACGGAAGCGGACGGTGATGGAAAAGCGGATCAAATAGAAGAAAAAGAAGCCGTCAAGACAGATTATATGTGCATAAACAATACTGTAATGACTGCTACAGACGTTAAGTACTCACCAAGACCCCGCGCCTGCCGGTCTACAGTACGGATTTATAACCATGATGGAGCGCGTCTCGTGGCGGGATTGGATTATGACAGGAATCTGACATATACTTATGAGAAAGAAACCATTGTGAAGCAGCGTATGGATCTCTGGGGAAGGAGATACAGAGAAGTGACTGTCGAGGCAGGAGATCCGGTGGATCTTAAAAGAGATATCATTCCCGAAGGAACCGTGATCAGGGTGACTGCGAAAGGTAAGGGCAGATATAAAGCCACTGAAGAGAGTGATAATATAGTGAGTACGACTTTTTGCGTTGCGTCAAAATCCTAAAAATGGTTACAATTCAGCGCACAGCCAGTGCGTGGCTCGGCGCTGAACAATAACTAAAATGTCTAATTAACTATAGTTGCAGAAAAGTGTGTACATGGGTATAATAAATTTCATGTGAGTATTGATTTTTCGATAAAAAATCAATATTGGGGGATGGAATGAAGGGGTTTTTTAGCTATGACAGTGCTTTTTTCAGGGCACTTGATAAACTGGGCAGTCTTTTTATCCTTAATCTGCTTACTCTTGTATGCTCGATCCCTTTATTTACCATAGGAGCCTCTTTTACTGCTCTGTACTATGTTACCATGAAGATGGTCAGGGACGAGGAAACTTATGTTACAAAGGATTATTTCAGATCCTTTAAGCAGAACTTCAGGCAGGGTACAGTGATATGGCTCATATTGTTTATCATAGGGAGCGTGCTGTACTTTGATTACAGGCTCATGGTGCTGAACAGAGAGACCTTTTCCGGCGCCGGGGCGTTTATGATACTGACAATGGCGTGTGCGGTTTTTCTGATTGTTGAAATGGCTTACATTTTTCCTGTATTGGCCAAGTTCTACAACACGGTGATACAGACTATGAAAAATGCCCTGCTCATGGGAATAAGGCATTTTCCAAAGACCGTAGCGATTATTTTCATCGACGTGATCTTCCTTGTTATCACGTTGATATCGCTGTATCGCAATGGACGGAGTTTTCTTGCACCTTTGTATGTATGCCTTGGTTTTGCCGTACCGGCTTATGCCAATTCATATATTTTTGTAAAGATTTTTGATCAGTATATCCCCGTGGACGAAACAGCGGAAACGGGTTTGGATGAAGATACGGTAGAGTGTAATGGCAAAGAAGATTAAGACTAACAACGCTGATACATCGACTATCATCAATATCACACAGTGGGCGATACCTACTGCGATACTTTTTATTTATGTACTCGTGACCTTATACAGTTTTTCGTCTGACATGAAAAAGGACGCACAGTATACAGTCCGTCAAAAAATCTCCGATTACAATGATGCTCTCATTATTTCCTATAACGCCAAAATGGATGTAGCTCGCTCGGTTGCGGGTGCCACGGCTGATGTGGTATCCAAGGAGCTTGCGTCAGGAGATGATATGAAAACGGTTATGGCGGAGGTCGTGTCTCCGACTCTTGATAATGCGTATTCTATCGGAGCAGTTTTGGCAGACAGTTCGGGAAATGGTATTTCGGATACGGGAGCGGATACAACCGTAAACAGTAAGGCGGCGCTTGAAAAGTGCCTGAGCGACAAAACGATAATCATGTCCTCTCCATATGATCAGGGCGGCGCATGGTATACGGATGTGTATGCGCCGGTATCAGATGCGGACGGAAATGCCGAATATGCTCTGGCTTATGTGTTTATTATAGATGTTTTCAGTGATATCCCCACCACATCGAAATTTGACGGAAGGACCTGCTATGCAGTCATAGGAAGCGACGGGACGGTGGTAAGTCTTGCGGGCCGGAAGATACTTACCCGTGGAGAGAATATTTTTGAATCAGATAATATCGCCATAACTTCAGGAGCGGAAAGTCGTACCAAAAGCAACCTGAGTAACCGTAACGCAGGGTACACAACATGTACGGTTGCGGGAGAGGACAGGGTCATGGTCTATGATCCTGCGGCATATGCGGGACTCACAGTAGCATCTATAGTGACCCGGAGCTATGTGGATAGCGAGGTGCATTCCACGTATGGAGATATGGAAAGCATTATGATCCGCATAGTCGTGGCAATGGTTGCCTTTTTCATAGCTATACTCGCCATACATTTTGCTAATAAAGCCGTGAATACCAGGCACAATCAGACACTTCAGGAAAAGGCCGAGACGGATCTGCTTACAGGATTGCTTAATAAGATATCAACGGAGCAGAAAGTCACGGATTATTTGGCGGAGGCAAAGACCAAGGGACAAAGCGCGATATTATTCCTCATAGATATAGATAACTTCAAAAAAGTCAATGATACGATGGGACATGCCTTTGGCGATGAGCTTCTGGCGGGTCTGGGACTTGGCCTTTCCACTCTTTTCAGGGCGACTGACATAGTAGGACGTATAGGCGGAGACGAATTCCTTGTCCTTATGAGAAATATAAATCCGGATGAAGAGACGAAGAAGCGTGAGGCGGATAAGCTGCTCACATTTTTCAGAGACTTCAAGGTCGGCGAATACGTACAATACAGATGCACGGCATCCATAGGAGGAGCGGTATTCAGTCAGGACGGAGCGGACTTTGATGAACTGTATAAGGCAGCAGACAATGCCATGTATGAGTCAAAGAGACACGGCAAGAACCGTGTGGCATACTATGGAGAAAAGCTGGAGGGACCGACCATAGAATTAGGCAGTCATTAAAATTTTACTAAAAAACACTATGTATTTTTGGTGAGTGTGCGTATTGGTTTAATAACATCAAATTGGTATACTTTTATCGTTGGGTCGCTTTTCGGATCCAACGATATTATTATCTAATCACTACAATAGGAGGTTATTTATTTTATGGCTAGTCTTTCATTAAAGGATATCTGTAAGGTTTATCCCAATGGCTTTGAGGCAGTTAAAAATTTCAATCTTGAGATCCAGGATAAAGAGTTTATCATCTTCGTAGGACCCTCAGGATGCGGTAAGTCTACCACACTTCGTATGGTAGCCGGACTTGAGGAGATCTCATCCGGAGAGCTCAGGATAGGCGACAGGCTCGTAAATGACGTAGAGCCCAAGGACAGGGATATCGCGATGGTTTTCCAGAACTACGCTCTGTATCCTCATATGACAGTCTATGATAATATGGCTTTCGGCCTTAAGCTCAGAAAGGTTCCTAAGGACGAGATAGATAAGATGGTTAAAGAGGCAGCTAAGATCCTCGATTTGACAAAGCTCCTTGACAGAAAGCCGAAGGCTCTCTCCGGCGGACAGAGACAGAGGGTTGCCATGGGACGTGCTATAGTCCGTAATCCTAAGGTATTCCTTATGGACGAGCCTCTTTCAAACCTTGACGCGAAGCTCCGTGTACAGATGAGAACCGAGATAGCAAAGCTTCACCAGAAGCTCGGCACAACCATCATCTACGTTACACACGATCAGACAGAGGCTATGACGCTCGGCGATCGTATCGTAGTCATGAAGGACGGAGTCGTACAGCAGGTAGATACACCTCAGAATCTGTATGATAAGCCTAATAACCTCTTTGTTGCAGGCTTCATGGGATCACCTCAGATGAACTTCCTTGACGCTACTGTAAAGAAGGATGGCGACAATGTAACTCTTGAGTGCGCAGGTCACTCTATCCCGCTTCCTCCCGCAAAGGCTAAGAAGCTTATAGATGGCGGATATGACGGAAAGACAGTTACATTCGGTATCAGGCCCGAGGATGTATATGATTCAGAGATGTCTATCAATACTCTTCCCGCAGGCGCAGTATTTGAAGCAAAGATCAATGTATACGAGCTTCTCGGCGCAGAAGTTTTCCTGTACTTCGATCTGGCAGACTTCCCGATGACAGCAAGGGTCGATCCCCGTACAACAGCTCGTCCCGGCGATACAGTCAAGTTTGCTATCGACGTAGAGAAGATCCACGTATTTGATAAGGAAACAACAAACACTATTACAAATTAAAAAAGACCAGCCGATTAAGATCTTTAATTGGACCGCACACCTTGACAGGTGTGCGGTCTTTGTTCAAATTCAGAAGGAGCTGTAAATAAATAACTTCGCCAAATTCAAAGATTATTGATTTACAGATCCGAAAGGAATCATATGGGAGAAATAGATGTAAAGGGTACAGGAAAACTTGGATTCGGACTCATGAGGCTTCCCAGGAAGGGGATTTCGATAGATATCCCTCATGTAAGTCATATGGTGGATCTGTTTATGGAGGCAGGACTTAATTATTTTGATACCGCGTTTGTATACGTTAAATTCCCAATTTTCGGGACTAACTACAGGCGATTTTGCCTGGGTTAGCCCCTGACTTTAGGCTTTGGTCCTGGCTTCTTGCGCAGGGTGCCATCCTTGTTATACTTGCCACGTTTCGTGCCCGGTTTTACACCTGGCTTTTTGCGAGGCGTGCCATCTGCATTTGTTGCCTTACGTTTGGTCCCTGGTTTGACACCAGATTTTCTTGGAATGACATTTCCTTGATCGTCGTATTGCTTTCGACGGGATCCCTTCTTCGGTCCAGGTTTTCTGCGACGGGGTGTTGCTACCCGGCCGGAAATGCGGTCATTCTCGAACCTTACGGACTCATCTATCCGTGTCAGTGCATTTGACTGCAATGCTTTAAAAAAAGATTTTAATCGCTCGTTCTCCACATGAGTGTACGTGTAGACATCATTCAGTTTTTGAGCTTCGATCTTTTCAAGTTCCTGAACCATCTGGTTGGTGTTTTGGCCAAGTTCCTTGGATGCTTTTTCTATCTCGTACCGCAGGATGGATGCAACAAAGCCGACTGCAAACCTCGCACGGACACCTGCCGTGTACTGAATGCGTAATGCTCCGTATCCTAGCTGGGTTTTGATTATACGATACTGCGTTTCGGACGTGCTGCGGGATACATAAAGCTCATGCACCTGCTGGGGTGTCATTTCGTCTGATGTAACAATACTGTATAACCCCTTTTCGTCAATGGCTGATTGGAGCGCTTCTGTGATTATCTCGACATGTCTGTTGCCTCCTTCTGAGATACGCAGCAGTTGATCGTATTTACTATCAACAGTTGCTTTCTCACCTTTGCTTATAGCAGACTCGATGCGTTCCATTTCAAGGTACATTTTTTTGAGTAGTGCAGTAATCCGGTCGCTCCCATTACGATAGTCAAAAAAGAGCGTGAGGTAATCCTTATGATCAAAGCTTTTGAATAACTGCACTTGTTTTTGACAACCAAACAGGAATGTATGCGGGATCAGATAATTACTGTTCATCTTGATCTGTTGACCGCATTCTGCAAGCATCTGCTCGTATCCTTGTGGACTGCCCTTAACCATGATCACATAAGCGATATCATGTTTGATCAGATATCGGATCGCGTCAGCACTACAGTAACCTCTGTCAAGGATGACACCTGCCACATCAAGGCCACATTCCTGGAGGAAATCCAAGACGGATCTCATCGCTTTTGCATCGACAAGACCGCCGCGGTACACATCATAGGTGACAGGTTTCCCGTCTGGGGTGACCGCATATGTAAAGCTTACGATATTGATGTTCTTGCCGGATTTGGCGTGACCTTTTTCCGCAAGATCCACGCCCTTACTCTGGCAGTCATCATTGGAACCATCGATACACAACCATACTTTATCAGCGCCATCTTCCTTGCATTGTAACGCCCATCTGCGCCGCAAAAGAAGTTCCTGCTCGATTGACATTCCTTCTTCAAAGAGGCGGGAGTAAAAGGAATCACTAAAGGGAGTCTTGGAATAAGTCAGCTCATTGCGCATCTTAGAGGCAAACGCAGATGCGTCATCCGTATGATGGATTATGGAATACATTGCATAATCCAAAATGGCTCCGGCATGATCTGTACCATAAACCGCATCTAGGATATCTTTGATGCCGGTATAATCATTGATCGCCTGACATGTAGAGAACATGCCGATCCGCTTCACGATCGGTTTGACCTGTTCCTTTGCAACCTTTTCCCATTGGGATGGGAAGACATTAGCATACTGTGACGTTGGATGCATGGTTGTAATACTACCTTCGCATTGATGTCCGATGGTAGTGCGCCTGGGCTTGGCATACCCCTTCTCTTTATCGTAAGGCGCCTCAAGAACATACTTGATCAAAGCAGGCTTACCGTCACTTTGGCGCTCTATGGTAACATGTTCTTTAGGTATGTCAACAACCAGGTTTCTGTATACTGCCATAATTATTTAATCCTATCTATTTTAACTTAGTCCTTTTACGACTTAGTTATATTGTATCAGATTAAATAATTATTAGCAAGCGAAAACAGCTAGAAAACGCGGATTTTTCAATGTTTTTGTATGATAATGCTTAGTCCCGGAAGGGATCTAATTACCGATAGTTAGTCCCAGAATTTGGGATTTTAACGTTTA
>JAFUWM010000288.1 GCA_017483425.1 Lachnospiraceae bacterium
AAATATCTGTCTGGAGGTACTGCGCGGCCTGAAGCTTGATATACCGGTAGCGGGCATGGTAAAGGATGACAGGCACAGGACGAGAGGTATCTATTTTGAGGACAGGGAGATCCCGATAGATACACATTCGGAGGGCTTTAAGCTTGCGACCCGTATCCAGGACGAGGTTCACAGATTTGCTATCGAGTACCACAGATCCCTCAGATCGGTAAGCCAGGTACACTCCGTACTTGATGATATCCCCGGCATAGGCCCCGCAAGACGCAAAGCCCTCATGAGGCATTTCGGGGATATAGAAAAGATCAAGGCAGCAGGCATAGATGAACTGTCGGCTGTCGAAGGAATGAATACAAAGGCAGCCGTGGCCGTAGTGGAATACTTTAAGAAAAAGTAATAGAATTGTGGTATACTTAAAATTCAGACTACTTAATTAAGGAGGTCGGAGCATGGCGAGTGTCTCCCTTGAGGCGATAATCGAAAAGATGAGTCTCACAAATCTCACGCCGGAGATAGATATTTCAGAGATAAAGATCGAAAAGCCCGATATCAACAGGCCGGCGCTTCAGTTTGCCGATTATTTCGAGCTGTTTGATGCGGAGAGGATAGAGATAATCGGAGCCGGAGAGTATTCTTTTCTGGAGCAGAAGGATTCGGAAACAAGGCGTCAGATATATGAGAAATTCATGAATAACCCCATACCCTGCATAGTTTTTTGCAGAAGTCTGGAGCCGGATTCTGATTTCAAGGAGCTTGCTGTAAAGTACAAGGTTCCGCTCCTTAAATCTTCTATGCCTACCTCGGCATTCATGGCGGAGATAATCAGGTGGCTGAATGTCAGACTCGCTCCGTGCATCTCGATACACGGCGTATTGGTTGATGTATATGGTGAGGGAGTGCTGATCACGGGAGAGAGCGGCATAGGAAAGAGCGAGGCTGCTCTGGAGCTCATAAAGAGAGGACACCGTCTCATCACCGATGATGTGGTGGAGATAAGGAAGGTTTCAGACGAGACCCTTGTTGGTTCCGCTCCCGACATCACGAAGCATTTCATAGAGCTGAGAGGCATAGGAATAGTTGATGTTTACGCGCTGTACGGTGCGTCGGCAATAGAGGAGACCCAGAATATAGATCTTGTCATCCGCCTTGAGGACTGGGATAAGGATAAGGACTATGACAGACTCGGACTCGAAGAGGAATTCACCGAGTATCTTGGAAATAAGGTCGTATGCCATTTGATTCCCATAAGACCGGGCAGAAATCTGGCGGTCATATGCGAGACGGCAGCTATAAACCACAGACTTAAGAAGATGGGCTACAATGCTGCTCAGGAGCTTTATAACAGAGTACAGGAGAGCTTATCCAGGAGGAAAGACTAAAATGAAATACGCGATAGGAATTGATGTAGGAGGTACATCGGTAAAGCTGGGTCTTGTAAATACTGACGGAGAGATCACGGAAATCTGGGAAATCCCTACGAGGACCGAAGAAGGCGGAAAAAATGTGCTTCCTGACATAGCGGATTCCGTAAAGAGCAAAATATCCGAAAAAAGAATAGCCGATGATGTGATCGGGGCAGGTATCGGGCTGCCGGGACCTGTTGATGACGAGGGCATTATAAGGAAAGCCGTAAATCTTCACTGGGAGCGGACATTTAACGTTGAGGACGAGTTATCAGAGCTTCTCGGCGTCATGAAGGTCAAAGCGGGAAATGATGCCAATGTCGCGGCTCTCGGAGAGTACTGGCAGGGAGCGGGCAAGGATTACGGAGACATGGTCATGGTGACGCTTGGCACGGGGATCGGCGGCGGTATCATCCACCACGGCCAGATATTCGCTGGAACTACGGGAGCAGGCGGCGAGATAGGCCATATCTGCCTTAACCCTAACGAAAAGATACGCTGCAACTGCGGCAATGTGGGCTGCTTCGAGCAGTATGCTTCCGCTACGGGGATCGCAAGGCTTACGAGAGAGGAGCTTGAGGCGTCATCAGATGAATCGGAGCTAAGGCATACAGAGGTGACTGCCAAAACCATGTGGGATGCAGTAAAAAACGGAGACAAGCTTGCGATCAGGGTTGCCGAAAGATTTGGATATTATCTTGGATGGGGTCTGTCTGTCATAGCCGGGGTTGTTAATCCCGAGGTCTTTGTCATAGGAGGCGGCGTATCAAAAGCGGGCGACATCATACTTCCTTATATAAGAAAGAACTTTGAAGAGCATGCGTTCCATGCGTGCAGAGATGCGCAGATAGTCATAGCGACGCTCGGAAACAGCGCTGGAACCCTCGGAGCGGCAAAAATGGTCATAGACTGATATGCCTGAGATTTCTTTTTTTGAATCGAGACTAAACGATATCTGCGGCAGCGACAGTGTAAAAAAGTCTGTGCCAATGTCGGAGCATACCACATTCCGTACGGGCGGTCCCGCGGATTACTATGTTATACCTAAGGACAGAGAAACTTTTCTGCAGCTGATACGGTATATGAAGCAGTCGGAGAGGGAGTATTTTATCCTTGGAAAAGGCAGCAATATACTGGTCGGAGACAAAGGCTATCGCGGGACGGTAGTAGATACTTCGGAGGCGCTGAAGGATGTCGTCATAGAGGAAGAAATGATAACTGCCGGCGCCGGAGCTTATCTTGCGGCGGTTGCAAATATGGCAGCGGATGCTTCGCTTACCGGAATGGAATTTGCGTCGGGAATACCCGGATCAATAGGCGGAGCCGTTTTCATGAATGCGGGAGCGTATGGCGGGGAAATGTCCATGATCGTATCCTCCGTGGAGGTGATAGAACCCTCAGGCGAAGTTATAAACATACTAGGCTCGGAAATGGGCTTTGGATACCGCACTTCTGTAGCGCAGAGAGAAGGCTTTGCCGTTATCTCCGCCGAGCTCAGGCTGCAAAAGGGCAGCAGGGAAGAGATATATGCGAAGATAAAAGACCTTGGGATGCAGAGAGCAAAAAAGCAGCCGCTTGATTTTCCCTCTGCGGGCTCTACATTTAAGCGGCCGGAGGGATACTTTGCCGCAAAGCTTATCACGGATACAGGGCTTTCGGGTTTAACGATAGGCGGAGCCAGAGTATCGCCCAAACATAATGGATTCATAATAAATCTCGGAAATGCGACCTCAGCGGACATACTTGATCTGATAGAAGAAGTCAGAGAGCGTGTCAAGGCAAAATTCGGCGTGGAGCTGGAGCCTGAGGTTCGTATTATAGGAAATTTCTGATATTTCTGAAAAAAATTAACAAAAGCTGTAAAAAATCCAATTTTTGTTCATATTTTATTCATAGTCAGTAAAAAATATAACCTGTTTTGTGAAAAATGTGCATGGATTATGGATCATATTGCGAATAAAATATCGATTGTAAATAAAAAAAGGGTGTACTGCACCCGGATTTCATTTAAGGAGGAAAAAATGAAGAAAAAGTTACTTGGCACTCTTCTTAGTGCAGCAATGGTAATGTCACTTCTCGCAGGCTGTGGCTCATCAGCAGCGACGGATGCGGCGGCAGATGCTGCTGCAACAGTTGAGGATGCTGCAGATGATGCAGCCGAGGAGGCACAGGCAGAGGTAGTTGAAGATGTTGAAGCGGCAGAAGAGGCAGTTGAGGAAGCTGCAGCAGACGCAGGCGCATCAAGCGATGGCGGCAACATCAGCATCGGTTTCGCACAGGTTGGACATGAGTCTGACTGGCGTACAGCTTCAACAAAGTCATGTCAGGACGTATTCTCAGAGGCAAACGGCTATGACCTCAGCTTCGTAGACTGCGACAATGACGAGGCAGCTCAGAAGGAAGCAGTTCGTTCATTCATCGAGCAGGGCGTTGATTACATCATTATCGACCCCATCATCGCAACAGGTTGGGATACAGTTCTTACAGAGTGTGAGGACGCAGGAATCCCTGTAATCGTTATCGACAGAACTATCGATGACTCTGACAAGTATGTAGCATGGGTAGGATCAAACTTCCTTACAGAAGGTAAGGCAGCAGGCGAGTGGCTTAAGGCTTATGCTGAGAAGCAGGGCATAGGCGAGATCAATGCTCTTGTTATCTCAGGTTCAACTGGCGCATCAGCTCAGATCGGTCGTTCAGACGGATTCAAAGAGATCGCTGACAGAGAAGGCTGGACAATCCTTGACGAGCAGACCGGTGATTTCACAGAGGCTGGCGGACAGGAAGTCATGGAGTCATACTGCAAGTCTTATGAAGGCAAGTTCAACGTAGTTGTATGCCAGAACGATAACGAGGCATTCGGCGCAATGACAGCTATGGACAACGCAGGTGTGGCTTATGGCCCCGGCAATGATGTTATCCTTATCTCTTTCGACGCTTGTACAGCAGGTCTTGAGGATGTTAAGGCTGGCAAGATCTCAGCAGACTTCGAGTGCAACCCTCTTGCAGCTCCTTTCGTTGAGATGGTTATACAGCAGCTCCAGAATGGTGAGACTCCTGACAAGGAAGTATACATGGAGGAGCACTGGTATGCACTTCCTGATCAGATCGTTGACTTCTCAATCGACGGTGCTGCTCAGACCATGACAGAGGTTACTGACGACGTAATAGCAGCTCAGTACTAAGAAGTGCAAGTTGTGAAAACAACGAATAAGTACTAAAATAAAAGGTGGGCGTTTTAGTGACACAGATGTGAGAGCGTCTGAACACGAAGCGCCCACTTTCACAGTAGAAAGGAGAAGGTACATGGAAGAAAATGTTGTGCTGACTGCACGGGGCATATCAATGACTTTCCCCGGCGTCAAGGCTCTGGACAATGTGGATCTCACATTGCGCAAGGGCGAGATCCATGCACTTATGGGAGAGAACGGGGCCGGAAAGTCAACGCTTATAAAGTGTCTGACGGGCATCAATGATTTCGAAGCGGGTGAGATACGTATAGATGGTATTGAAGGGCCCGTGAAAAACCATTCTACCAGGGATGCGCAGAATGTAGGCATCTCCACGGTATATCAGGAGGTCAATCTCTGTCCGAATCTTTCCGTTGCGGAAAATCTTTTTATCGGACGTGAGCCTCTGACAAAACTCCGTACTATCGACAGAAAATCCTATAATAAACGCTCACAGAAGATAATGGATGAGCTTGGGATAGCTGTTGATGTTACACAGAATCTTGAAAATTATTCCCTTGCGATACAGCAGATGGTTGCTATAGCAAGGGCTGTAGATATGGATTGTAAGGTGCTGATCCTTGATGAGCCTACATCATCACTTGATGATGAGGAAGTTGAGAAGCTTTTCGTCCTCATGAGGGATCTGAGGGAAAAGGGAGTCAGCATATTATTTGTAACTCACTTCCTGGAGCAGGTTTATGCTGTCTGTGACAGGATCACTGTTTTAAGAAACGGAACTTTCGTAGGAGAGTATCCTATAGCCGATCTTCCGAGGGTCAAGCTTGTGGCTGCCATGATGGGTAAGGATCTAGACGACCTTGCGGAAATCAAAAAGGAACAGAAGGATTTCTCAAAAGAGCCTATGGAGATCTCCGCAAAGGGGCTTTCACACGCAGGCACGGTAAAGCCGTTTGATCTTGATATCCACAAGGGTGAGGTTGTAGGCATAGGCGGACTTTTAGGCTCCGGCAGATCGGAGCTTGCGCGCTGCATATACGGCGCGGATAAGGCTCAGACCGGGACTCTGTCAGTTAATGGTGAGCAGGTAAAGATAAACCAGCCTATAGACGCCATGAACAAGGGAATGGGAATGCTTCCCGATGACCGTAAGGCAGAGGGAATCATAGCCGATCTTTCGGTCAGAGAGAATATCATCCTTGCGCTTCAGGCAAAGAGAGGAATGTTCAAGCAGCTCTCAAGGGCGCAGCAGGAGGAAATAGCTGACAGATACATCGAGCTCGTACAGATAAAGACCGCGAGCAAAGAGACTCTTATAAAGCAGCTTTCCGGCGGAAATCAGCAGAAGGTTATACTTGCCCGCTGGCTTGCGACCGATCCGGATTTCCTTATTCTCGACGAGCCGACCAGAGGTATCGATATAGGTACCAAGTCAGAGATACAGAAGCTCATAGTCAAGCTTGCGGGTGAGGGGAAGAGCGTACTGTTCATTTCATCCGAGATCGAAGAGATGCTCCGTACCTGCAACCGCATGGTGATCATGCGCGACGGACAGAAAGTCGGAGAGCTCGATCATGAGCTTTCACAGGAGAGTGTGATGAAAGCGATAGCGGGAGGTGAGTCATAATGAAAACATGGAATAAGATAAAATCATGGCCGCTGTTCCTGCCGGTCGTTGCGCTGATCCTGGTAATGGCGGTAAATATAATATATGATGCGGCGACAGGTTCAAATCCGTTTTCATTCTTCATGATATCATTGAGGAACACTACGACCAGCGGAACCATACTGTACGGACGTATCATAGACATAATAAACAGAGGATCAGAGGTTGCCATACTTGCGATAGGAATGACGCTTGTCGTATCGGCATCCGCAGGAACGGATATATCAGTTGGATCGGTAATGAGTCTCTGCGCAAGCTTCATGTGCATGATGCTTGCAGGATACGGAGTATCTTCCACGACCACGCTTGCGGTTCCGCTTATAATAGGTCTTCTCTGCGCAGTAGTCATGGGACTTGTATGCGGAGCGTTTAACGGCACGCTTGTCGCGCATTTGTCCATACAGCCCATGGTCGCGACGCTTATACTGTATTCGGCTGCAAGAGCTATAGGACTGCTGCTCTGCAACGACCTTATAGTTTATGTAAGAAATCCATCGTTCGCGTTTATCGGCGCGTTTGCGGGACCTATACCCACGCCGATAATAATAACCGCGATCTGTATCATAGTTGTATCTCTGGTATTAAAGAAGACGGCTCTCGGAATGTATATCCAGTCGGTCGGCATCAACGCGAAGGCAAGTCGTATAGCCGGACTTAATTCCAAGCTGCTCATATTCCTTGCGTACATGCTCTGCGGACTTTTCGCGGCAATAGCGGGAATAGTCGCGTCATCAAGGATAACCTCGGCGGATTCAAATAACATAGGACTCTATCTTGAGATGGACGCGATCCTGTCGGTAGCGCTCGGAGGAAACAGCCTTGGAGGCGGTAAATTCAATCTTGCGGGCTCTATCATAGGCGCGTATACGATACAGGCTATAACAACGACTCTGTACGCACTTGGTGTTTCATCCATACAGGCACCCGTTTTCAAGGCTGTCATAGTCATACTCATAGTCGTGATAGAGGCGCCGCCGTTTAAGGCATTCTTGCGCAGACAAAGCGCGGCGCGCGCTGCAGCAAAGGGGGTGAGGGCATGAGCGAGAAAGCAAAAGCAAAAAAGAGCTTCAACAGCAACACGATGCTCCTGCTCATCACGATAGCGCTGTTTATAGTGCTCTACGCAGGCGGCTGTATTGCTTATGGATCAAAGGGATTTACGCATTTCCAGACATTCCTTAATATCCTTATAACAAATGCCGGTCTTATATGCGTTACCTGCGGTATGACCTGTGTCATGCTGACAGGAGGCATTGATATCTCCGTGGGCGCGCTGATCGCCATGGACTGTATGCTTCTTGCCGTAGGTATGTCAAACGGCATAGGCGCGGTACCGATGATACTTATAGTTCTTATAATAGGTATTGTGTTCGGTATCTTCCAGGGCTTCCTTGTCGGATATCTGGAGATCCAGCCATTCATCGTGTCAATGGCGGGTATGTTCTTCTGCAGAGGCATGACGGCTGTCATATGTACGGATCAGGTTTCGATCACGCAGGAGATAAGCCCTACCTTTTATGCATGGGCTAATGCAAAGGTGATAGTGCCTTTCGGCGGATATACAAACAATAAGGGCAAGTATATGGCTCCCTATGTAAGACCCGGAGTGATAGTTGCGCTTCTTGTACTCATAATCATATTCATAGTGCTGCGTTATACAAAGTTCGGACGTTCTCTCTATGCAGTAGGCGGAAGCGAGACATCCGCGGCTATGATGGGACTTAATGTGAAGCAGATAAAAATGAAAGCATATATGCTGTCATCATTCCTCTGCTCCATCGGAGGCATTTGCTACTGCCTTAATACCATGGCGGGTTCCGTATCACAGGCTACGGGACTTGAGATGGATGCCATATCATCCGCTGTCATAGGCGGCACGCTGCTTACCGGAGGTGTCGGAAATGTCATAGGATCATTCTTCGGAGTGCTCATAAACGGAACTATCTCTTCGATAGTCAAGACCAACGGAAAGCTGGCTTCATCATGGCCTAATATCCTTACGGCAGCGCTGCTGTTCGTATTCATAGTAATCCAAAGTCTGTTTGCGGCTTTGAGGGCGAGACAGTCGGGCAACAGATGACAGGCTGGCAGGAGATAGAAGCTGCATTTATAAAGAAAACGCATTTTAATCGCAAACGACAAAGTTCTTTTTGCTTTGTCGTTTGCGTTTTCTTTATTGTTGCCGCGATTTCCTTGGTTTTATCCGGCTGCGGGCAAACAGACGGCCCGGATACTGACGGCAAAAAAACAGATAAGGTTCAGATAACAGACGAAAAGATAACCGTGGGGCTGTCACAGATCGGCAGCGAGTCCGACTGGCGCATGGCATCCACGGCATCGGTAAGGTCTGCTTTTTCATCAGCCGCGGGCTATGATCTTATTTTTGATGATGCCCAGCAGAAACAGGAAAACCAGCTTAAGGCAATACGTGAATTCATAGATCAGGGGGTAGACTACATCATTCTTGATCCCATAGTTGAGACAGGCTGGGACTCCGTGCTTTCAGAGGCAAAGGAGGCAGGAATACCTGTCATAGTCTATGACAGACGGATAGAGGTTGATGATGATTCCCTCTATACCTGCTGGATAGGCTCTGATTTCAAGCTGGAGGGAGAGAGAGCCTGCGTCTGGTTGCAGGAATATCTGGAAAGCAGCGGAGTAGACAGAAATATAAATATAGTCGATATGCAGGGAACCCCCGGAGCTTCTGCGCAGATAGGACGCACGGCAGCGCTTGAGGAAGCGGTAATGCTTAATAAAAACTGGCGCATCATCGCGCAGGACACGGGAGACTTCACTACCGCGAAGGGCAAGGAAGTCATGGTAGATTGGCTTACAAAGTACGGCAGTGATATCAACGTGGTCTATGCCGAAAATGACAATATGGCCTATGGAGCCATCGAGGCAATAGAAGCCAGAGGCTATAAGGTGGGACTTGACATTGATAACGGAGAGTTTATGGTGGTTTCCTTTGATTCGTCCCATAACGGACTTCAGCTCACGCTTAATGGCAAGATAGCTGTAAATACCGAGTGCAACCCACTCTACGGTCCCCGCCTTACCGAGATAATACAGACTCTGGAGTCAGGCGGCTCCGTCGAGAAAGAGACCTACATCGAGGAAGAGCAGTTTTCCGGCATATCCTACATAGGAACAATTCAGGTGCGCAACCATCCCTACACAGTCACGCACCTTACAGAAAACATAATTTCGGATAGACAATATTGACCAATAATTTAAGCCCCCGGCTGCAAATGCCGGGGGCTTTGTATTTATCCCATGGTGATCTCTACATTAACATCCCTCTTGGATTTATTGTATGGTATTACGTTGCCTTCAACTTCGCTGCCGTCGACTATCATCTTTGCTACACCCTTGCAGACATCAGATGGATTCTTTACCGATATATGGTAAACGGCTCCCCTGTACTCACGGGTTATCTTGAAATCTCCGAAACCGTGAGGAGTGCAGGGATTTATCTGCAGCCCGTTAAGCGTCGGATAGACTCCGAGGATATACTGCGAGATGTCCGTGAAAGTCCATGCCGCGGTTCCCGTGAGCCATGAATTCTTGCCCTGTCCGTGAAACTTCGCGTCGCGTCCCGCGACCATCTGTGAATATACATAAGGCTCGGTGCGGTGTATCTCGGATATATCCTGCAGGTATGCGGGACAGGTCTTGCGATAGATCTCAAAAGCCCTGTCGCCGTCGCCTATAACCGTTTCGGCTATGGATACCCAGGGATTATTGTGGCAGAATATACCCGCGTTCTCCTTGTATCCCGGAGGATATGAGGATATCTCGCCAAGCTCTACATGATAATGCGTATACGCCGGCTGGAGTATCATGATGCCGTAATCCGTATCAAGCATTTCCTTAACGGAATCCATGGCGATCTTAGCCTCACCCGTCTCTACGCCGACTCCGGCAAGTACGCAGAAGCCCTGAGGCTCGATGTAGATCTTGCCCTCGTCGCACTCATCAGAGCCTACCTTGTTTCCATTTGCGTCATATGCCCTGACAAACCATTTGCCGTCCCAACCGGCGGTCAGCAAAGCCTTTGTCATCTTCTCGACCTCAGCTCTCGCGCGCTTTGCTTCGTCGCTCTTTCCGATGAAATCACAGAGATCCGCGTATTCATTACCATATTTAACGAACATGCCGCCGATAAACACTGACTCGGCA
>JAFUWM010000289.1 GCA_017483425.1 Lachnospiraceae bacterium
CCCTCTGGTTCCTGTCAGTATAAAGCACTGATTCTGCGGGACATCTGCGGTTGTCTCCTGAATGATTTCTTCTATTATGATATCTCTGCTTATGTACTCGGATGGTAATTTACCGAAATTCATGGCGAATGGGTTGGTATTCATTGGTTTATATACTCCTATATACCTGAAAATATGTTATATACTTTTATATACTGTTGTCAATAAGTTGTTGGCTGGTTCAGATGTTTTATCTGCGATGGCTTTAATTGGCAGTATTAAGTACACATATAATACGATCGGGAACAAAAGTTCGATTTTCTATATACATTTTTTTTATAATCTGCTATACTTATCAGACCGTATCAAACCGTGAAAGAGAGAGGAGTATGGCAGATTTTTGATGAATAAATTCATCTTACACAGCGAATACAAGCCTACAGGGGATCAGCCGCAGGCCATAGAGAAACTGGTGCATGGGTTTAAGGAGGGGAATCAGGCGGAGACCCTTCTGGGAGTCACGGGTTCGGGCAAAACCTTCACCATGGCAAACATCATACAGGCGCTTAATCTCCCAACTCTCATTATCTCTCATAATAAAACCCTTGCCGGACAGCTGTATGGCGAGATGAAGGAATTCTTTCCCGAAAATGCGGTTGAATATTTTGTATCCTATTACGACTATTACCAGCCGGAGGCTTATGTTCCGTCGACCGATACCTATATAGAGAAAGACTCGGCGATAAACGATGAAATCGACAAGCTGAGATTGTCCGCGACAGCCGCTCTTTCCGAGAGAAACGACGTGATAGTTGTAGCGTCGGTTTCCTGTATATACGGGTTGGGATCGCCTGATGACTATATGCATATGATGATCTCTTTAAGGCCCAGCATGCAAAAGGACAGGGATGAGGTTATCCATGAGCTTATAGAGATCAGATATGACAGAGCGGAGGCGGATTTTAAGAGATCTACTTTCAGGGTTCATGGAGATGTGCTGGATATATTCCCGGCTGAGTCGGATGACACCGGTGTCAGGGTGGAGTTTTTCGGAGACGAGATAGACCGTCTGGTGGAGTTTGATGTACTCACAGGGCATCCGAAGGCGGAGCTTAAGCATATAGCGATATTCCCTGCCTCGCATTACGTCGTGACAAAGGACAAGATGGAGCGGGGCATAGCGGAGATAGAAAGAGAGCTTGAAGATCGGATAGCATATTTTAAGTCAGAGGACAAGCTCATAGAGGCTCAGCGGATATCCGAGAGGACTAATTTTGACATAGAGATGATGCGTGAGACAGGCTTCTGCTCAGGGATAGAGAATTATTCCAGACCGCTTTCAGGGCGGGCTCCAGGCTCGGCGCCCATGACGCTTATGGATTTCTTCCCGGATGACTTCCTTATCATCATTGACGAGAGCCATATCACTATCCCCCAGATAGGAGGGATGTATAATGGCGATCAGTCACGCAAGACATCCCTCGTGGATTACGGCTTCCGTCTGCCCTCGGCAAAGGACAACCGGCCTCTCTCCTTTGATGAATGGGAAAGTCATGTGGACAAAATATTATTCGTTTCCGCGACGCCGTCGGATTATGAGGCGGATCATGAGCTTTTACGTGCGGAACAGATACTGAGACCTACGGGACTGCTCGATCCCGAGATATCAGTAAGGCCTACGGAGGGTCAGGTTGACGATCTCGTCTCTGAGATAAATAAAGAAACGGCCAAAAAAGGAAAGATCCTCGTCACGACGCTTACCAAAAGGATGGCGGAGGACCTCACGGATTACCTCAGGGAGATAGGGATCAGGGTCAAGTACCTGCACTCCGACATAGATACGCTTGAGAGGGCCGAGATAATAAGGGATATGAGGCTTGATGTCTTTGACGTGCTGGTCGGTATCAATCTTTTAAGAGAAGGACTTGATATACCGGAGATATCCCTTGTGGCCATAATCGACGCGGACAAAGAGGGCTTTTTGAGATCCGCGACTTCTCTCATACAGACAGTCGGAAGGGCAGCGAGAAATTCTGACGGACATGTTATAATGTATGCTGATACGGTCACAGGCTCCATGAAGGAGTGCATAGACGAGACGAACCGCAGACGGGCTATCCAGCAGGCATACAATGAGGAGCACGGCATAACCCCGCAGACGATACAAAAAGCGGTCAGGGATCTGATATCCATTTCCAAGTCTGTGGCAAAGAGCGAATATGAGCTTGAAAAAGATCCGGAATCCATGGATAAGGAAGAACTGGAGAAGCTTGTCGGCAAGGTAGAGAAGCAGATGAAAAAAGCGGCTGCGGAGCTTGATTTTGAAACGGCGGCAATGCTGAGAGACCAGATGATAAATCTTAAAAAGGCACTGATTGATCAAGGAGCCTGAAGGGAGATAAAAATGTCAAAAAAACTATCGGTAGTGGTACCAACATTTAATGAATCAGGAAACGTGGAAGAGCTTGCGAAGCAGGTAGGAGAAGCTCTGCAGGGGGGTAGATTACAACATATGGTTTATCGATGATTCAAATGACAATACCCCTGAGGTACTTAAAGAACTGTGCAATAAAGACAATCACTGCCGGTATCATCACAGGGAAGGAGAGGCGCAGACAGGACTTGCGACCGCAGTCATAGAGGGCTTCAATATGGCTGACGGAGATTTCCTCGCTTGTATGGACGCGGATCTGCAGCATCCTCCGGCGATACTTAGACCGATGTATGCCGCAATGCTTTCGGGAGCCGATATGTGTATCCCTTCGAGGCTTATAAAGGGCGGCTCAGACGGAGGGCTTAATATAGTCAGGAAATTCGTTTCCGGCACCGCGAGATGGATGGGGAAGGCAGCGCTTTCTTCTCTCCGTAACGTATCAGATCCTACATCCGGTCTTTTCATGTTCAGGAAAGAAATGCTTAACGGAGCCGAGCTCAAACCCATAGGCTGGAAGATCATGGTAGAGGTTCTTGCCATGTGTGATTACAGTCTTATCGTGGAGATACCGTATGAATTCCATGACAGAAATTCCGGCGAGTCGAAGATATCAAAGAAGGTCACGCTACAGTATATAGAGCAGCTCATGAATCTCAGAGAACGTGGGATAAAGCATGATTCGGTCATTGTCACACGCTGGTCGCCTGACTTTACCAAGGCAATGGTTAAGAAATACTGTGACCCTGAGAAAAATAAATAGAGGATAAAAGGGAGTTTATGAAAAAACAGGAAGCAGACACGAGGAAATATATAAAGATACGGGGCGCGAGGGAGCATAACCTCAAATCCCTGTCGGTGGATATACCGAGAAATGAGCTTATCGTCATGACAGGACTTTCCGGATCGGGAAAGTCCTCTCTTGCCTTTGATACGATTTACGCGGAGGGGCAGCGCAGATATATGCAGTCCTTGTCAAGCTATGCCCGTATGTTTCTCGGACAGATGGATAAGCCCGACGTCGATTCCATAGAGGGGCTTCCGCCGGCGATCTCCATAGATCAGAAATCTACCAACCGCAATCCGCGCTCGACCGTGGGTACTGTCACGGAGATATATGATTATCTGAGGCTTCTCTACGCCCGGATAG
>JAFUWM010000290.1 GCA_017483425.1 Lachnospiraceae bacterium
AGGAAAATGTGGAGGTCGATAAGATCACAGGCCACGGCGGATGGTTTAATTCAGGCAAGAGCGCGGCTAAGGTTATGGCAGCGGCTCTCAATATACCCGTATCAACAATGGCGACCGCAGGAGAGGGTGGTCCCTGGGGACAGGCCATACATGCGGCATTCATGATAAATAAAGCCGACGGGGAGACTCTCGATGATTTCCTTGCTAACAAGGTATTTGCAAACTCTGAGACCGTCACGACCGCGCCTGACGCAAAGGATGTGGAGGGCTTTGATAAGTGGCTCGCCATGTACAAAGCAGGCCTCCCGATCGAAAGAGCCGCGATCGACAATATAAAATAGCATACTGGCAATTCACAGAACTTATTTGAAACCGTAGCAGGTGGGGATATATATTATTTCAGACACATTTAGAGCTGTTTATGCCTCAGATGAAATCCACTGCCTACGGAGACTTATGCATCCCGAACCGTGAGACTTGACGAAACGGTGAAAGGATGCATTAGTCGTAGTTGGCAGTTAGTTCAGATGAGGCATAGCGGGTGTCGGAAATAATATATATCCCCACCCGCGGACGGAATTCAAAGTGTTAATAAAAATTTGGTTTCATCCGATAAAAAATACATGAGAATTGATTTTAACCAGCTGCAGACAAAAAATGTTGAGGATCCGGCGGTAACGGCAGCGCCCCTTAAAAGCGGATCCTCAAAAAACGCGTCAAAAACATCAGCTATACCCGCGGACGGGATCATGTTTGGCCACTCGGAGGAGAATATCCTTTCACGTGACAGATCAAAGAAAAACTCGATAGCAGATCAGGCGGAGCAGGCATCCATGATCGGTGTTGATACCCAGATGGATCAAATGCTTATCGTTGCGCAGACCATGTCCCCGCAGGATGCAAAAAAGCTCTCTGAGGAGGGCTATGACATGAGCGAGATGGATCCGGCGGATGCCGTTAATTCTCTGGATCGGATGAAGATAAAGCTGGCGGAAGCCGGAGTAAATGTAGCCGGCTACACGGATACCGTCTCGGCGGATAAGGTTGCGGAGGTTACGGGACAGTTCGTTGATTCCGCGTCCCTTGCTACAGACTCCTACGCGGCAGCGGAGGCAGAGAATCCGGCTGACCCATACTTCACCCCTGACGTTTCTGATAAGGAGATCGCTGATACACTAACATCGTATGACCTTCCTGCAACAAAAGACAATATTGAGTCAGTAAAAGAGGCTGTAAACATGGCATCCGAGCTGCAGGCACTGACTGATAATACAAGGCTTTTTCTTGCGGAAGAAGGTCTGGAACCCACTATAGAAAATGTATTTAAGGCGGAGTTTTCAAGCGGAAAGGCGCAGCTTGGTGGAAACGCAAGCTTTGTAGCGGATGATACCGGATATGTGAGCAGAGCCGGAAACATAGACACCGGAGCATATACTGACGAGGCTTCAAAAAACACGGATAACTCAGAACTCGAGAGGCAGATATCCGGGATCATAGAGCAGACAGGATATGAGAACACTCCGGAAATACAAAGAGACGCGTACGATATGATAAATGCGGGTGTGCCGCTTACGGCGGAAACACTTCGTACTTATGAGGATACAAAGAGCATAGATATCCGGCCTGTGAAAAAAGAGATCATGGATTCGATCGCTTCGGGCGCAAGAGGGAAGAACGCATACCTTATAGTCGGTTACAAGAATATCAAGGCGGAGCGTGTCGCAAAAGAAGCTGCTCTTTCCATGGCGACAGAGGTAAACCGGAAAAATCTGGACAAGGATTTAGCGATAGATACCGGGTATCTTGAAAAAGATGTCGAATCATTAAAATCTAAAGAAAAAGAAATATTTGATCTGCTGGATGAGACACTGTCAGTAAAGGCGG